>JALUKJ010000031.1 GCA_027056615.1 Campylobacteraceae bacterium
ATATATAATAATTTATGTTAATAAATATTATATACTTTTAGATAAGTTTTTATATAAATAGTATTTCTTAATCTTTTTTTCATATTTACTACTAATTTATATATTACAATTATATTTCAAAGGAATTTTAAGGATGAGAAATTATGAAACGGTTTTCAACTACACTTGTTTACTTATTGCTTCATTCGCCATCTCCAACGGCGAAGAAGCTAAGACAATTTATACAAAATAAAATGCTAACACATTTTTAACTATAAAGCTCTCTTGGTGTTGAGTGTTTTTTTATAAAGAAATATAAAATAATCGAGAGAGCTATCATCACCAAACTCTGAATCTGTCCCATAGTTATCCAACCATCATAATAACCTAATTGTACATCTGCTTCTCTCCAAAACTCAACTATAAAACGTGCTGTTCCATACATTACCCCATAAATTCCAATTAAAGCACCATCAAATTTTCTATGATTTCTATATAAATAGATTAAGATGGCAATTACAATTCCTTCTAAAAATCCTTCATATAGTTGAGATGGATGACGAAGAAGAAATTCATGAGAGATTGGGTCTTGAACATAAATTCCCCATGGAACATCAGTCACACGTCCTACCAACTCTTGGTTTAAAAAGTTTCCTATACGTCCAAAGACAAAACCAACAGGTACAGCAAGGGCAACCACATCTAAAATTTTATAAATCACTCTGGGGTGTTTACGTGAAAAAAAGTAAGAGGAGATAGTAGCTCCTACAACAGCCCCATGATAACTCATACCTCTAATACCTATAAACTCACCATTTTGAAAAGGGTTAAAGATTTGCCATGGGTGTAAAAGATAATAAGTAGTATTGGGGTCATAAAAAAGAATATACCAAATCCTAGCACCTAAAATAATACCTATCTCAATCCAAATAAAGTAATTATCAATCATCTCTTCATTAATAGACATATTATCTTTTTTAATAATCCATTTTGCAAACCACAAAGCTGTTAACAATGCAGAAATATACATAATACCATACCAATGTACTGAGATAAAGCCTAAATCTAAGGCAATAGGATTAAAATGTTCATATATGTGATTCCAATATTCCATATATATCCTTTTCGATTTCTATAAATATAAGTATATCATGATAGACCATTAACTATTCATTAATTATTCATTGTTTGATGATTAATCCTCTTAGACTATAATTACATCAAGACAAGTAAATGTCTTCAGCATTGTTCACGAGTATTAAGTATGTAATTGAACTCCTTTGAAATATACTCCCTTGATAGAACATATTTAGACCTCCTTTGTAATAGCCCTCGTGAGCAATGCTGAAAACATTTTTAACACTTACCTCTTGATTTTACCCCTTCAAAATGATATTATTACTTACTTTAAAATTAAGGATTTATTATTATTAAAATACTAATGATAGAAGATGACTACGAAATCGCTCAAATTCTTACCGAATACCTTAATAAATTTGATATATCTGTAAGTTCAGCAGAAGAACCTTATATGGGTCTTTCAATGTTAACCCAAGATAATTTTGATTTACTTATTTTAGATTTAACATTACCAGGAATTGATGGGTTAGAGGTTATTCCTAAAATTAGAAAAAACTCCTCTATACCAATTATTGTCTCTTCTGCTCGTGATGACATTACCGACAAAGTAATTGCCATGGAACGTGGAGCTGACGATTATATGCCTAAACCATATGACCCAAGAGAGTTGGTAACTCGTATCAAAACAATTTTAAGACGAACACAATCTTCCAATAGTAATAAAAAAGAGAAGAGTTCACTTTTTGAACTAAATACAGATGCACGACATGTTATTTTCAAAAATATTCTACTTGAACTAACTGCTGCTGAATTTGATATACTCTCTATCTTAATTAAACATCAAGACTCTGCACTCTCAAGAGAGCAACTTCTATATGATAGTGAACATATTGATGATAACTCTTCTATTAAAAATATTGATGTAATCATCTCTCGTATTCGTCAAAAACTAGCAATTATTGACCCAAAACACAGTTATATTAAACCTGTAAGAGGTATTGGTTATCTATTGACTGAAAAAATGTAGGTAAAATAGATGAAAAATATCTCTGTTTCTGTTTTTATCAATATCCTTTTTAGTTTGGTACTTACATTAATTCTTACAGCACTATTCCTCTTTATTCAAGTTGATAAAGAGCAACAAAAGAAGGAGGAGTTAAACCGTCATAAGCTTATTGCAAATTTTTTACTCTCAACTGCACAACTCAATGCAAATAAAGAAGATTTAGAAACCTTTTATAAAACTTTTAATCTAAGACCTGTTTCAAACAATGAACGTAGACTACTTGAACTTACAAAAGGAAAAATCATTTTTGAAAGTGAATCTATCTATGGAAGGCTTCAAATTTTCACTTTGGAAAAAAATCAATATATTTCACTTCAACGCTATGGCTTTACTCTTATGTTACAAGACAAATTAGAACGAGACAATCGTATTCAAACTATTATTTTAGCAACAATTCTTATTACTATTCTTTTTTCTTTTTTATATGTGGGAATTTATCGTAAAATTTCCCCTCTTAAAAAACTAAACAAACAAATTGAAGAGTTTGCTAATGGTAATATGAATATTAAAATTACACAAAAATCAAATGATGAGATTGGAAAGATTGCACAAAGTTTTGACAATGCTATTCAACATATTCGTACTCTTTTAGAGTCAAAAAATCTCTTTATGAGAAATATGATGCATGAACTAAAAACTCCTATTACTAGAGGGAGAATTGCTATTGAGATGGTAGAAGATGGAACAGCTAAAGAGGTACTTATTCGTGCATTTGAGAGAATGAATGAACTTATAGATGAGTTAGCTCACGTTGAACGCTTAACAACTCAAGGGTTTCACCCTCATCTAAATGAAGCTAATATCAATGATATTATAGGGGAAAGTATCTCTCTACTTTTAGGCAATAGAGAAAAGGTAACCGTTCAAACTGAAAATGAATTATTAAAAACTGACCCAAAACTCCTATCTCTTGCTATAAAAAATCTACTTGATAATGCCATAAAATATAGTGAAGATAAAAAAGCAACTATTATAACAAATAAAGAGAGTATTAAAGTACTCTCTAAAGGAAAAAGTTTAGAACACTCACTAGAGTATTATTTAGAACCCTTTACACAAGAAGAGAAAAGAAATTCAGGTTTTGGATTGGGCTTATATATTGTAAACAATATTGCCCAAAGACTAGGATATATCTTACATTATTATCATAAAGATGATTATAATATTTTTGAATTAAAATTAAATCAACTATAAAATAGGAGTAGCATAAGTTCTAGTACGTTTTGTCCAACCTTTTAGCCAATGCTTTTCATTTTTTTGTGGTGGTGAGTTTCTAACACGTCTCTCAAGAATAGCTTGTGCTGCACGAGAGAACTCCATTAGAGCAAAAGGTCCAGCTTTGACAGGTCTCATTGTTTTAAGTACCTGAAGAAGCCCCCAACCTTGATTATTATAACGTTCAGTTGCCTTAATTCCTTTTCCTTTAAAGTTAATATAGTCAATTAACGGATACCATCCACCTTTGGTTGCAGCTAAAGCATTGTAATTATCAACAATATGTTTACGATATTGTGGGGCAACATATTTAACAATCTCTGGAATCGAAGCATGTAATCGGTCAAAGAAAAATTGTGTCTGTAGTGCTTTTGTATTTAAAAGTAAGTATTTTAACTGTTGAAACTGTTTATCTTGTCTTGCTCGTTCAAAGGTTGCTTTATCTTTCCATGGAGCACCTGTTTTTCGTGCATACTTCAACCATGCTGGAATCTCTACTTTATTGGCAATAAAATAATCAATCATAGCAGGAAAGGTTTCATCAAACCGTTTTTGTGCCCCTGCTGGATACCAAATAAAGTGACCTATACCCAATGAAGCAAACTCCTCATTAGGTGACCAATACATAATATATTTAGGATTACCATTTGTTTCATTTTTATAAATCTTATCTGCAATAATATTAAGTTCATAAGGTGAGAGTTTAGGAGTTGTTACATCCACTGGATACTCTATTTCATGTTTAGTCTGCTTTACACACCCTGTCAATAGTAAACCACAGAGTGTAGCTGTTAATAATATATTTTTAGAACTCATTTTTTTCTCCTATAATAATATTTTAAGTATAGGAAAAAAAGACTAATAAAGATGTTAAGTTTTTAAATTAATTTAGATAAAAAAATCTATTGCCCTCGATTATATTTAGCATAATAGACTGAACCATCAGAAAAAGTATTGACTGTTAACTTAGAAAAACTCTCTAAATATGCCCAAAAATCATCTTTTATATTTTGGTCTATCTTAACTTTACGAAGAGCCTCTTCCATACAACCTAACCACTCATAACGAGATTTTTCATAAATAGAGAAATCATCATGCAAACGAATCATAAATTCATCTAAATTCATACCACCTGTTTCACTCTCATAAACTTTTGGACCTCCACAAATCTGAATAAAAAATTTAGTATTTTTCTCTTTAACAGCCTCAAACTCCTCTTCATCTTGAGGAAAAAAGTGAGCAATATCACTCTCATAGATAATGTCATAAAAATCATACATTAAGGCTTTCATACCCTCTTCACCACCAATAGCTTTATAGAATTCTTTGGAGGGATGTTTAAAACTAACCTCTTCACCTTTAACTACTTTTGAAACTTCATACATAAATGACTCCTAAATAAATATATTCTAACTAAACTTATAAGAAATATAATCTTATGATATCTATTCATCACAATAACGCTTAAGTAAGTTACCATAAGCGTCAACTCTACGGTCACGTAAAAATGGCCAAATATCTCTAACCTCTTTAGAGCGTTTCATGTCAATATCTGCATATAAAATCTCATTTTTCTCTCCTGCTTGTGCCAAAATAGCCCCTTGTGGGTCACAAACAAAAGAGTTCCCCCAAAAATGAATACCATCCATTACTCCTGAACTATCTTTTTCAAACCCTACACGATTACAAGCCAAAACAGGTACACCATTGGCAATGGCATGTGAGCGTTGAATGGTTATCCAACTCTCTAACTGTCTACTTTTCTCCTCTTTTGAATCTTCATCAAACCAACCAATTGCTGTAGGGTAGATAAGCAATTCTGCCCCCTTTAGTGTCATAATACGTGCAGATTCAGGATACCATTGGTCCCAACAAACTAAAACTCCTAACTTTCCAATAGAGGTATCTATTGGCTCAAACCCTAAATCCCCAGGTGTAAAATAGAACTTCTCATAAAATCCTGGGTCATCAGGTATATGCATTTTTCTATATTTTCCAGCAATAGTTCCATCTTTATCAAATACTACAGCTGTATTATGATAAAGCCCCTCTGTCCGTTTTTCAAAAAGAGAAGTAACCAATACAACTCCATATTTTTTAGCAACTTTTGACCAAAATTGAACATCTTTTTCAAAATTTTCTGCATAAGAGAAGAATTTAACATCTTCACTTTGGCAAAAGTACTCACTCTGATGTAACTCTTGTAACACAACTAAACTCGCTCTCTTAATTGAAGCTTTCTTTATGCTTTTAATCGTTTTTTTAAGGTTTTTTTCGATGTTACCATAATACTTTTTTTGAACTAATGCTACTCTCATTTTACT
>JALUKJ010000032.1 GCA_027056615.1 Campylobacteraceae bacterium
ATCTGCTTTTTTAAACGACTCCTCGAGCATCGCTCCAAAATCTACGTCTTCAATTTCGATATCTTCGAATTTCATCATGCTTACTAATCCTTGCTTGTGCCTAATTTTGCGCTATTATACTCTTTTTTATTTAATTCATAATGAAAAAGTAACAATATATTAAGAAGAGATTACGAAGATAGGGTGCTTTACACTTTAATATTAGAAAATTAAAGTGTAAGAGAAAAATAACTATTTTAGGAGATTTTTTGAATAGAATTAATTACATTTTGAACAATCCAGTCAGGAGTAGAAGCACCTGCTGAAATTCCACAAAGATTTTTATTTTTAAACCAATCAGCTTCTAGTTCTTGCTCATTTTCTATTAAATAACTATCTGTACAGTGATTTTGTGCAATGCTATGAAGCATTTTTGTATTTGAAGAGTGCTTTCCTCCAATAATAATCATAATATCTGCTTTTTCTGCAAGTTCTGCTGCTGCATCTTGATTCTCAAAAGTTGCATTACAAATAGTATTAAAGACACGAACCTCTCTTTTTGTTAAGATAAGTGCATTGACAATTTTTAAAAAATCTTCAGGTTTTTTAGTAGTTTGAGAGACAACTGCAACTTTACTTTTAAGTGGTAATGATTCTAGTTCATCTTTTTCTAAAACAACAAAAGCATTATTTTCATTTGTGGCATACGAAACCACACCTTTGATTTCAGGGTGATTTTTGTCTCCAAAGATAACAATTGAGTAGCCCTCTTTACTCATTTTTGAGACAATATTTTGAGGAGTTGTTACATAGGGACAGGTTGCATCAATAATTTGATTATCTTGTTTTTTTAGAAGTGCAAGTTCATCTTTTGGAATCCCATGTGTTCGTATAACTACAGCATTATCATTTTCAATATCTTCTAATTTTTCTACAAGTCCAATGTTAAAATTGTCTTTAAGTCGAGAAATTTCATCTTTATTATGAATAAGAGGACCATATGTAAATGAGTTTTTATGTCCTTCTGCAATCTCAATAGCACGTTTAACACCATAACAAAATCCATATTTTGAAGCAAGTTCTATCTTCACGTTAGTTCCTTATATAGGTAATTTGAGAAAGTATATCAAAAAAGTTAGGAAAAGAGGTTTCAATACAGTCTATATCTTCAATTTCCATGCCACAAAGTACTCCTGCAATGGCAAAACTCATAGCAATTCTATGGTCACCATGTGAGTTAATAGTAGCAGAGTTTAAAACTCCACCAATAATTTCATATCCATCTTCATGTTCAATACTCTTAATTCCACAAGCTCTTAGTCCTGTTAATACTGTTGTAATTCTATCACTCTCTTTAACACGTAACTCTTTTGCATTTTTTACAAGTGAAGTACCCTCTGCTACTGCCATAGCAATGGAGAGAGCTGGGAGTTCATCTATAAGCCAAGCGATATTTCTTTCTACAGTAATGGCAGAGAGCTTCCCATTATAGGTGATTTCAATATCACCTATAGGCTCATAGATATTCTCTCTCTCAATGTATTTAATATCTGCACCCATCTCTTCTAATATTTTATAGGCTTCAATTCGTGTAGGATT
>JALUKJ010000033.1 GCA_027056615.1 Campylobacteraceae bacterium
ATTTACATAAATATTATTTTGTTTTTTATGTTGTCTTTTGACGCTCGATGAAATCGAACCTACATATTTCAACCATTTATTTTAAGAGTAATATCTAATTTTGGTCGATAAATCGACCCTACGAATTGTCCATTTATATAGGTAGAAAAAGAAAAGTGTTTTACTATGGGGTTAAATGGCATTTAAAGACCGAAATATAGGGGTTTTGTTTTTTTGGGAAAATTGGTATAAGAAGATTCCTTAACATCCCTCTATAAATTTCTTATGAATAATTTCACCTTCTATCTCAATAATCTTTTTTAATAATCCATAAGAAACTCTCCAATCCTCTCCATCTACAGTCTTAATACCTGCCGTTTTTGGGTTTAATTTAACTACAGTTCCAAAAACTTGCAAATTATCTCTACTTATATAGGTAACCCTATCTCCTACCTTAAGTTCACTCTTTTTAACTCCATACTTTTGGTTCATATTTATCTCAACAGAAACATCATCAGTATTTATAGATGCATAGGTAATATTCCATTTTACCCCATCTAGAAAATTTCTAACTAAACATCTCGTCTTGTTTAATTTTAAAATCTTTGACTCTACCAGTTTATGTGTCTCTCTATCGAACCAAGTTATCTCTTGACCAACCCTAAGACCACTTTTAACCTTTTTAATCCTCTGTGCAGACTCCATCTCATCTTGTAGTGCAGAGACTAAACGATAGAGGTCAAACGATGTAGCTTCTTCTAAATCTTTTAATATTTGTGAATAATCCATTTTAGTTTTTTTAGCCTCTTTTTATAAAATAGTGTATTTTAACATATTTTGGTCGATAAATTGACCCATCAAAACATTATTTTAAAACAAAAGACAACCATAAATACTATTATACATATTAAAATAAATCTTATGTATTTATTATTGTTAAATATTAGAATTTTTTTTTATTTTAAAGAGAAATAACACAATTTCTATACAGAAATATTGCTATTATACATGTAGCGATACTCGTTATTGTCACATAGGGTTATTACAAAGGTCTAAAGGGAGAGAGCTAAAGGAGTTATCTAACTTACTGCATAAATAGCAAAATGTCTTTTCAAGTTAAAGGAGGGAGATTCATTTTTGCTATTTAAAACAAATCTACACTCACTTTCATCTAAAAACAATTGCTATCGCACCAATCAAAATAGATGAATCTTACTTCCCATGAGCCTCAATAAACGCTTCATAAGAGCCTTCAAAATCAATAATAGACCCATCAGGATTTATCTGAATAACTCTATTAGCAAAAGCATCAATTAACTCTCTATCGTGTGAAACACAGATAACCCCACCCTTGTAGTTGTGCAACGCTTCACCAAGAGCTACAATCGCCTCTAGGTCTAAGTGGTTGTTTGGCTCATCTAGTACTAAGAAGTTAGCTGAGTCCATCATCATTTTACTTAGCATAACACGGTGTTTCTCTCCACCTGAACATGCTCCTACCTCTTTTCCTTGCTCTTCACCTGAAAAAAGCATACGCCCTAAACATTGACGAATCTCATCAATATGCCATTTTGGGTCATGACCTTGAATCCACTCATATAGTTTTTCACTTCCTACTACTAAGTCTGTTGAGTTTTGAGGGAAATAACTCGTCGTTACCGTTTGTCCCCAATTGTAAGAGCCATTGTCTGCTTCTAATTTACCCATAATAATCTGTAGAAGTGTCGATTTACCTACACCATTTCCACCAATAATGGCTATTTTATCTGAACCTTCTACTTTAAAAGAGATGTCACTAAAAACTTCTAAATTATTGTATGATTTACCAATATTTTTAACCTCTAAAATCTCATTACCCAAGTCTCTATTTGGCTTAAAAGCAATTGATGGGTCTCTTCTTGAAGAGAGTTTAATCTCCTCTACATTTAACTTCTCTAACTGTTTTTGTCTTGAAGTAGCTTGTTTTGCTTTTGAAGCATTCGCAGAGAAACGAGCAATGAATTTTTCAAGCTCCTCTTTCTCTTTACTCGCTTTAGCATGGTCGGTTTGTGCCTGTTTAGCAATAAGATTCGCAGCGATGTACCAATCATCATAGTTTCCTGTAAACTCTCTAATATTTTGAAAATCAAGGTCTAAAATGTGTGTTACAACATTATTTAAGAAGTGTCTATCGTGAGAGATAACAATCATTACACCCTCATGACGCTTAAGTTCACGCTCTAACCATGCAATGGTCTCAATATCAAGGGAGTTAGTAGGCTCATCAAGTAGTAAAATATCTGGCTTTAAGAATAGAACTTGTGCTAATAAAATCTTAACTTTGTCACCACCTGTAAGCGAAGACATTAACTCACCATGAGTACTACTATCAAAACCCAGTGCTTCAAGAAGTTTTTCAATCTTAACATCAGACTCATAAGTTGGGTCTTCATCGGCACAAATCATCTCTAACTCACCAAGACGTTCATTGACTTTGTCATCTTCAAAGTTACCTGTCATATAGAGTTCTTCTTTCTCTTTTTGAGCATCGTAAAGTTTTTTATTACCATAAAGAACAGCATCTCTTAAAGAGAAATCTTCAAAAGCGTAGTGGTTCTGTCCTAAAACACCCATTTTACACCCTGGTTGAATCTGAACTTCACCATCGGTTGGCTCTATCTCCCCTGAAAGAATCTTTAAAAAAGTAGACTTCCCTGCTCCATTAGCTCCAATGAGTCCATATCTTTTACCTGGGTCAAGTTTGATACTAATCTTATCAAAAAGTACTCTTTTACCGTATCGTTGTACTATGTTTACTGTGCTTAACAACTGTTAATCCTTCACGCATATTAATAATTTGCGAATTTTAACATAATGTTCTATATAGGTCGATAAACCTTAACATTTTCTCTTGACTCAGAATCACGCAGATACTGTGCATGAAGTTGGCTCATAACCCCTTTTTCACAATAGAGCAGATATTCTCTGTCTTGTGGAAGCTTTTTGAACTCAGTTTTGAGCTTATGAAATGGAATCTGAATGGTTTCACAAGAGGTTTTAATACACTCTTCATTTTCACGAATATCTATTACTACATACTCATCTGTTAACTCATTAATAACTTCAATAGGTGCATCATTAGTAACATCGTCTATCACCTCATCTACATAGATACTTTTTGCATCGGCTACTGCTTTGTCTAACACATCATAATTAAAGCGTTTTGCTTCACGCTCCATTCGTTTAAAAGAACCATGGGTAATTGGATTTTTAGAGATAACCCCACAATACTCAGGCATATTTTCTGCAAAACGTTTTGTTCCTATTTTAGAAGCAATATCTATAATTTCAGGTTTGTTCATGGTTGCTAGTGGGCGTAAAATGAGCATGTTTGAAGCCTCATCTATCAATGCTAGGTTTCGTAAAGTTTGGCTAGAGACTTGTGCTACCGATTCCCCTGTTACGAGGGCATCTATCTCCATCTCTTTTGCTATTTTTTCAGAAGCCATAAGCATAAGACGTTTAAGAGTTACACCCATATAGGTCTCAGGAGTTGAACGAAAAATTTCAGTTAAGACCTCATCGAAAGGAACAGAGATTATCTTAACACGATGAGAAGCTCCAAACTTATTCCAAAGGTAGTAAGAGACCTGTTTAACCCCTATCTCATGAGCAATTCCACCAAGGTTAAAGAAGATAAAGTGTGTCTTTAATCCTCTTTTCATGGTTAAATAAGAAGCTACAGTTGAGTCAAAGCCACCTGACATTAAAGAGAGTATATCCCCTTGTGTCCCTATAGGGTAACCACCTAAACCTATAAGTTTATCTGTGATGATATTGAGTTGATTGTTAATAAGTTCTATACGAACGGTCACCTCTGGATTATGTAGGTCAACCCCTTTAGCATTTGAGTGTGCAAGTGTATAGCCACCAATAGTACGTTCCATCTCTGAAGAGTTAAACTCATGTGAACCTGTACGCTTAGCTCTAACAACAAAAGTTTTACCCTCTATCTCTTTGGCACAAATCTCACATACTTTCTCTTTAATAATATCTAAGGTCATCATATTGTCAAACTGTAAAGCTTCAAGTACCTGCTCAATTCCAGATGTTTGTAAAAGACGTGTTCGTACCTTAGCAACTACTTCAATAGGAGCGACTACCTCCACTTTGTCTGAAAACTTTTTAATAGCTATATCTTTATGGATTTCACCCATAAGTTTTATAAGATTGTTGTAGAGTTGCCCCACCATTTGCTTTTTAGCTGATGAGCCTTTAACCATGATTTCAGGGAAAAGTTTTAAAATAAATTTTTGAGTTTTAACAGTAGTTTCCATATAGAGAGTTCCTTCTTAAAATATGTATTATACAAGCTCGACTCCTGTAGGTTCGATTTTATCGAACGTGATATTAAGATTTAATTTACATAAATATCATTTCGTTTTTTATGTTTAGTTTTGACGTTCGATAAAATCGAACCTACAGATTCCAAACATTTAGAAGCAAGAAAATAAAAGTCGTATTATAGTCCAAAGTAACTGTTTACGCCTTTAGCAATACCTTCTACTAATACTCTTTGATAATTTTTATCTTGTAACTTTTTAACCTCATTTTTATTGCTTATATAACCTGTCTCTACCAAAATAGAGGGCATAGTTGTTGCTAAAAGTACCCAAAATGGTTTACGTTTTATACCTTTATCATTTACACTATAGCGTTTTCTTAGATGTGTTAAAATATTACTTCTAACCTTTAGAGCTAAACTTTTAGCATGTATACGTTTCCAATATCCTGTCATCTGTTTATAATCTCGTACAGTATAAACTTTTTTCCCTCTATATCGAATACGTCTATTTTTAATGCGTTTTGTATTTTTAATAGAGAAATAAAAAACAGTAATACCTTCATATTTTACTTTAGGAGTACGTTTTATAGGTGCTGCATTAACATGAATAGAGATAAAAATATCTCCCTTATATCTATTAGCAAAATCAGTACGTTGCTTTAAATTCATAAATTTATCTTTAGCACGAGTCATTAAAACTCTATAGCCCATCTGCTTTAGTATTTCTCTAAGTTTTAAAGTCATACTTAAAGTCAAATTTTTCTCTCTAATCCTTTTATTGGAAGCCCCTACATCTCGCCCTCCATGACCTGCATCGAGAATAATAAGCTTATTATGACGTTTTTTACTATAATGATATTTTTTTATTTGTTTAATAGTTTTTGGTAGTACTTTTTTATAAGCTGGTAGATATATTGTCAATGTTCTATTTTTTACTCTATAAGATTTTTCTAAAAAATATTTTGACTCAATAACAACTCGTAACACATTTTGGTTAAACTGCCCTATTCTCAACGACCTAACCCTATCAGCTTTAAGATTTTTAATAGTCTTTCCTGATAACAGAACACCATTTTTTATGTCATAAACATGTTTTATAACTCCATTTTTTTTAATGGTAAAGTATTTTATATTTTCGATTCTATGCCTAAAAGTCAATTTGAGTCTGTTTGAGACCAATGAAGTATCTTCTAAATGGTTATTTTCTCTAGCCAATAAATTTAAGTTTGTCAAAAGTAATAGACCAATAAAGATTAATATCTTATTCAAGTTAAACTCCCTATTTCTAACTATCTAGTTTAACATAAAACAATATTTAAGGCTAGTAATTAATCGTTTTTTATTTAATAACATTT
>JALUKJ010000034.1 GCA_027056615.1 Campylobacteraceae bacterium
CAAACGATACAGAGGTCTATGTAGTTGAGATGGGTGCAAGAGCAGAGGGTGATATTGCCGAGATTACAAAGTTTGTTAATCCTCACTTAGCTGTAGTAGGAAAGATTGGACCTGCACATATTGAGTATTTTAAAACTTTAGAAAACATTAGAAATACAAAAATGGAGATTTTATCTTCTGAACGGCTTAAAGAAGCATGGGTAGACAGAAGTGCAAAGATACAGCCTATTAAACATGTTCATGAGTTTGGAAAAGAGATACATGACATAAAAGCTACACTAGATGGGTTAGATTTTAAAATGGACGACAATGAGTACCATGCAAATATTTTAGGCTCATTCAATGCCATGAACTTAGGACTTACCATTAAAGTAGCACAAGCGTTAGAGGTAGATGAAGAGAGTATTAAAAAACAGCTCAACTCACTAGAACCAACCCCACACCGACTACAACGTATGGACGCAGGTGGAAAGATTATTATAGATGACTCATTTAATGGAAATATTGACGGTATGTTAGAGGGCTTTAACCTTGCTTCAACATACAAAGGAAGAAAAGTAGTCATTACCCCTGGGTTAGTTGAAGTTGACGATGAGTTTAACATAGAGGTAGCTAAAAGAGCTAATGAGGTGTTTGATTTGGTAGTGTTAACAGGTGATTTGAACTATGGGATTTTTAGAGACTATGTTGAGTCTACTAAATTGGTTAAGCTAGAGAGTAAAGATAAGATGCAAGAGATGCTTATAGAACATACTAAAGCAGGGGATTTGATTTTATTTGCTAATGATGCTCCTAGTTTTATTTAGAGGTTTGACAAAATAGACTATTTAGCATATAATATATGAAAACATATATGAAAGGTTTTTTATGCAACAGATTTCTATTTCAGACATACAAAGAAATTTACATAAACTAGATGGTTTTGATATTGTAGAAATTATTGATAAAAAACGAAACCAAGTAAAAGGTTATTTTATAGATAACAAATACGCAGGTTTTGTTCAAGAGTTGGTTGAGAGTCAATTTAAAAAAGAGAATAAAAATAAATCAGTAGGTGGTTCACTCCACAAATATGCAAATCCCTCTTTGATTGAAGATGAAGATAGAGGTTGGAAAGAGCATATTGAAAAGAAGTATAAGATATGATAGTATTAGATGCAAATTATATATTGCGTTATCTACTTAGAGATAATGAAGAGATGTATTTCATGGCAGAAGAGACTATTGTAAACAATGCATGTATGGTACTTAATGAAGTTGTAGCAGAAGTTGTTTATGTTTTAGAAAAAGTCTATAGAGTGCCAAAGTTGGAGTTGGTTGATGCTGTTAGCTCTTTCTTGTCAAAAGCAAATATAACTATGATTGCTAAAAAATCAGATGTTCTGTTAGCTCTACAATATTATCAAGAGAAAAATATAGATTTTGTTGATGGGTATTTGTGTGCTTTGAAAGATGAGTATGAGGTTAAGACATTTGATAAGAAGTTGTTGAAGTGTTGTGGGTAGTTTAATAAGGATAAAATTTTGAACTTAAATAAGAGTTCTTGTTTGGAAGTTGGGTTGAAAGAGCCTCTT
>JALUKJ010000035.1 GCA_027056615.1 Campylobacteraceae bacterium
TGCTAGTCTTCTCTCACCTTTTAAGCCGAGATCAACACCAAGTCTTCGCTCTAGTTTTTCAACTGGACCTCTATATCTTGCCATATTTTATACCTTTAAATTTGTAAATAATTTAAGATGTGTAAAATGTT
This sequence comes from Campylobacteraceae bacterium, assembly GCA_027056615.1. Lineage (GTDB taxonomy): Bacteria > Campylobacterota > Campylobacteria > Campylobacterales > Sulfurovaceae > UBA1140. The sequence goes on from JALUKJ010000035.1 coordinate 132, forward strand.
CGATAAAATCGAACCTACACTCTTCTCTGCTTAGGAGGACGACAACCATTGTGAGGTAATGGAGTAATATCTTTTAACCAAGCTACTCTGATACCTTCAGTTGCACCAATTGACTTAACAGCTGTATCTCTACCAGAACCAGGTCCTTGTACTTTGATACCAACTTCTTTAATTCCATGCTCCATTGCTTTTGCCATTGCATCAGCTACAGCTTCTGTTGCTGCAAAAGGAGTTGATTTTTTAGAACCTTTAAATCCTAAAGCACCAGCAGAACTCCATGCAAGAACGTTACCCATTTCGTCAGTAACTGTAATTACTGTATTGTTAAAAGTTGCTGCTACGTAAACAACACCTTTAGCAATATTCTTTTTTGCTTTTTTCTTAGCCATTTATCATTACCTTCTTATGCTGCACCAACAGTTTTTCTTTTACCCTTACGAGTTCTTGCATTTGTCTTAGTTTTTTGACCTCTACATGGAAGACCACGTCTATGTCTAAGTCCTCTATAAGAACCTAAATCCATAAGACCTTTGATATCCATAGTAACTTTCTTTCTAAGATCACCTTCAACCATGAAATTTGCTTGAATTTCATTACGGATTAAAGCTGCTTGAGCATCTGTTAGTTCATAAACTCTAGTGTTATAGTCAACACCTGTTGCATTAAGAATTTTTCTTGAAGTATGTAGACCAATACCATAGATATAAGTTAATGCATACTCAATTCTCTTTTTTTTCGGTAAATCAACACCTGATATACGTGCCATGCTTATCCTTGTCTTTGTTTATGTTTTGGATTTTTGCAGATAATACGAATAATACCTTTTCGTTTAATTATCTTACAATCATCACACATTTTTTTTACTGATGGTCTAACCTTCATTGGTTACTCCTATGTGTTTTTATGCACTTATTTTTGCGTCTATGGTTGGATGAGATAAAGTCTCTATTTGATTTTCATGTTTGGTTTTGACGTTCGATAAAATCGAACCTACATATTCCAACCATTTAATTCATTAATAATACTTATTTATCCAACCAACTCTTATATAATCAGTGCGAATTATATAAAAATTCTTCACGCAGACTTCTACTAAACCGAGATTTAGGTCGCGAATGTTAACAAAAAGGTTATAAAATGTTGCTTATAAAGTAGCAAAAGTAAAAATATTTCAAAATATAATTTCCATTAAGAGACACTATGGCTCTTTTATGCTATAAATAATTAAATCAGATAAAAAAGGTCTTAATTATGGAAGAGCTAATAGAAGCAATAGAAAATGACAATATTGTTACATTAAAAAAATTATGTAAAGCAGGGATTGACCTTAATCAACCCATAAATGCAGGACTAGAGTATGGGTTAGAAGACCCTGACTACATGCCTATTCTATTTTTTGCCATTAGAAAACATACCTCTATTGAGTTTATTGAAGTGCTTTTGGAAAATGGACTAGACTTTCACCAAACCGACGAAGATGGACTTAATGCCATTGATATTGCAATTAAATTTAAACGTTTAGATATGGTGAAATACTGTATTGACAAGGGTGTTGATATTAATACTACTAAACGACCAAGTGGGATTAAACCTATTACACTTGCTGCCTGTTTTAACAATACTGAAATTGTTCAACTGCTTCTTGACAATGGAGCAGAGATTAATTCTGAAGATAAAATGGGTATGAGTGCCAAAGATTATGCTAAAAAGTTAGGTCAAAAGAAAATGTTGGTCTACCTAGATGAGCGAGGTGCAAAGTTTAATCGTTATGCCCAAGATACAAAAGTAGAATCACTTAAAGAGCAAGGAAATATGAAAAATCGTCAAGCCCCAACAGACGATATGGGGTTTGACTCAATTTAGAAGCTTAATATCAAATGCCAAACGTGCTGGATTTTTAAGGTCAAAAATTCGCACTTTTGCCTCCTGTCGTAACTTGATAGTAAATCTGTAACTATTTTCATTTTTTTTATGGTCTGAAAATACTATCTGTTTTATTATAGAGTTTGAAGAAAACGAAGGTAGTGATGCTGAAAACTTACTATATCCGTTAAGAGTAACTACAATCTCATCTCTATTTGCATAATATTTTGCATTATAAGAACCAACAGAAGTTGCTTTGTGAGAACCTTCATAAACATCTAATACTAACCGTATATAGTCATTATGTTTTCCTACTCTAATCTTATGAACATCTAAACCAGTTGAAGTTACCTCTTGACTCTCAAAAGTATCAGTATCTCCACTGTTTTCAACATACTCTTCATCCTCATCTACATATGCCTCATCTGGCACAGGGTCGGCAATAAGAGAGTCATCATTAAGTTCTTTGTCATCAAGAACTAAATCATCTATATCTTTGGGAATATCTCCACTTCTATCAGTTAGTACAACTTTTTTACGTGTTGTATTTTTGTCATATTTTGTTCCCGTTTCACACGCTGTAAAAAGAGATAGTATCATTAAAAATAGAATTGTTGTTTTCATAATTATCCTTAAGATTATAATAACCTAATGATATGATGAAAACTTATATAAACAACTTAAATAACAATTTAGCATAGAACATTTTTAAACAATAATAGTTTTTAAATCCAATTTCACCAATGTACCAACCCCTTTTTTAGACTCTATATCTATCTTTATCTTCTCATCAATACAATAGGCTTGAACCAATGCCAAACCTATACCTTTACCTTGACTACTATTATCGAGCTGAAAATAGCGTTCATAAATCATTAATAACTCTACCTCATCCATACCTACTCCTCTATCTTCTATTAACAAAATATTGTTCTCTAATCGAACAGTAATTAGACTCTCTTTTTGTGAATATTTCATAGCATTAGTCAAAATATTATCTAACATCTTCTCAAAACCAATCTTATCAACTACAATAAAACATGGCTCTAACAATAACTCAAAAGGATTTCTATTAAGCTGTTTCATTATGCTTACTCTCTCTTTAACCAAAGCTACTACATCAACCTCTTCTCGCTCAATAGTTTTTATCTCTTTTTTAATACTATAGTGAAGCTCATTATACAAACGCTCCAAACGTTTTGAGGCATCTTCAATTCTATTTAAACGCTTTAGTAATTTTTCGTTGTCTTTAACCTGCTTTCTAATCAGTGAGACATTTGATTGAATTGTAGAGATAGGAATATTTAGCTCATGAATAATCTCTTTAGTTAAGTGTAAAAGGTTCTCATCTATCTCATAATTTTTTTTAAGTAGATTAGAGTTCAATATAAATAGAATGAGTAAAACAGATACCACAGGTAGTACAACAACCATATTTCTATAGAAGAGTCCATAAAAAATCATAACAAAGAGCAATATATAGAGTAAAATAAATTGATAATTTTTCATAAAAAAGATAATAGCTATGATTTGTTTAACACTAAATTAACACTACTCCTCTATTATATAGATAATATTGAAAAGGAGTTATTTTTATGAAAAGAGGAATTATATTATCGCTTGTTGTGATTGCCAATCTACATGCCCAAGAGGTATTAGAGGATATTTCAGTAGTAGAAGAGGGAACAACCCAAGTAGTAAAAGATATTGCAGGAGAAGAGCTAAAATCTGCTGACCTTGCCGATGCTCTACAGAAAAATGTACCAAGTATATCTATGATACGACGAAGTGGGATTGCTAATGATATTATATTACGAGGTCAAAAAAGAGATAATATTAACGTTACAATTGATGGAGCAAAAATCTATGGGGCATGTCCAAATAGAATGGACCCTCCAACCTCTCACCTACTTACCAATACTATTGATGATGTAGTAGTCCAAGAGGGACCTTTTGATATTGAGGAGTTTGGTGTACTTAGTGGCTCTGTTAAAGTAAAGACAAAAAAGCCTAAAAAAGGGCTTCATGGTGACCTATCTTTAAATGGTGGCTCTTTTGACTATAAAAAGGCTTCAGGTACTATTTCAGGAGGAAGTGACAAGGTACGATTTTTATTTTCAGCCTCTAGCGAAGAGGGAGGGCAATACGAAGATGGAGATGGTAGAGATTTTTCAGAACAACTAAGCGACTATACAAGCTCAACAGCCTCTCCTACAGATGACCCTTTTGTCTATAGTAATAACAATAAAAACAAAGATGCCTTTAAAAAGAATATGTATATGGGAAAAGTTTTTGTTAACTTTACTCCCAACCAAGAGTTAGCCCTAAGCTACACTGCTAACCGAAGTGACAATATACTCTACCCCTCAACTCCAATGGATGCTGTCTATGACGATAGTGATATTTTTAACCTTAAATATAGCCTTAAAAATCTCTCTAGCTACTCCAAAGAGCTAAATATTCAAGCATATAACTCAAAAGTTGAACACCCAATGAGTACAGAGTTTAGGAAAATAGGACAAACTAACTATACGACTCATCGTTTAACTACCGATACTAAAGGTCTAAAAGTCAAAAACAGATTTGAGGCATTAAGCCAAGAGATTACTTATGGAGTAGAGGGAAGTAAACGAAATTGGGATGGTGCTTATTCTAAAACTAATGTAGCCACAGGAGTTATAACACAAGGAATTAAAAGTATTGACAATGTAGATACAAAAAATATAGGTCTATTTGTAAAGACAAAAAAGACTCTTGAAAATTTAGATATTGAGATGGGTGCAAGATATGATAAGACAAATATTACTACAGACTCAACCACACAACAAGACAATGACTACAATGGTTTCTCTGCTAATATATTTGCTAACTATCATGTTGATAACAATACAAAATATTTTGCAGGTATAGGAAAATCAAACCGTGTTCCTGATGCTAGAGAGCTTTATTTTAGAAAGAATACAAAAGTAATAGGTAGTGACCAACTCAAAAAAACCTCTAACTATGAGGTAGATTTAGGTGTAGAGAAATCTTATGATAGTGGAGGTGTTAAAGTTAAAACTTTCTACTCAAAACTAAAAGATTACATCTACTATAATGGAAGTAAAAAAGCTCATAACTTTGAAAATATTGATGCTTCTATCTACGGTGCAGAGTTAAGTGGCTACTATATGCCAACCGATGAAGTCTATCTCTCTGCTGGTCTTGCCTATAAAAGAGGTAAAAAAGATACCCAACCAACAGGTCAAACAAATGACAACTTAGCCGATATTACTCCTTTAAAGCTAAATCTTACTGCCTCTTATGACTATGATGAGAATGGTATGGTAGAAGCCTCTTTAGTAGCTGTTAACCGATGGGACAAAATAGACAGCGATAACAATGAACAAGAACTTGCAGGTTATGGTGTAGTAAATCTAAAAACAACTAGAAGTTTTGACAATGGTTTAGAGTTTACTTTAGGTGTTGACAATCTCTTTGACAAAACCTATGCTGTTAGCAACACCTACAATGACTTAACACTTATAGATGGTGGGACAACTATGCTTATGAATGAACCTGGACGGTATCTCTACTTAAATGCGAGGTACCAATTTTAAAAAAAGGTTAATATATGAAAAAACTAATCGTAGCAA
>JALUKJ010000036.1 GCA_027056615.1 Campylobacteraceae bacterium
AGGTTCAGACTTGCCCCACCACCTGTACTTACAAAGGTCATCTCATCTACATCTCCTGCTCTAAGTGCCACATCGGCTGTATCTCCACCACCAACAATGGTTGTTGCGTGAGTGTCAGCAATATTGTGTGACATCTTCAAGCTTCCTTTTGCAAACTTCTCCATTTCGTAAACACCCATTGGTCCATTCCAAAGAATGGTTTGAGCATCTGAAAGTACTTCTCTAAAGAGTCTTGAAGAAGCAGGTCCAATATCTAGCCCCATCCAATCCTCTGGAATCTCTTGGGACTCTTCAGGACCACGTCAAGCTAATGGTTGGAGTATGAATTTAGAGAGTGAAAGTCGTGAAAATCCAGGTTGGTTCTCAGAGGCTTCTATACAGAGAATTTTGTATGATATTTATGATAGCCATAACGATACAGGAGATACCATCTCGTATGGGTTTAAACCTATTCATCAACTTCTTATTGGAAAAGAGAAAAATACACCAGCATTTACAAGTATCTTTACCTTTATTAAAGGGTTAAAAGATGAACACCCATCAGATGCAACAGCTATAGACAATATTGTAGCTCAAGAGAGTATTGCTCCAATTAATGATATTTATGGAACTGGACGAACCAATAGAAAAGAGAATGCAAATCCACTTTATGCTGATTTAAAACCTGGAAGAGATGTCACTATTACTACAAATTATGCTGTAGATAAATATTTAAGTGAAAAAGGTAGAACAAATCAATTAGGTGCTTATAACTTTGTTAAAGTAACTATCCCTAATGAGGGAGATTATACTATTACCGTTACTCAAGTAGGTAATTCAGGTAATCCTGACCCAGACTTTTATATTTATAAAGGTGCTTCAAATCAACCTATAGCTAGTGCTGAACATTCCCAAGCTTTGAGTGATACACTTACTACACATTTGAAATCAGGTACTTATAGAATGTCTATAATTGTCTATAATCAGTATAGTGATACAAGTTATACTGTCAAATTGGTTAGAAATTAAGGAGAAGAGATGAAAAAATTAAAAACAGTATGGATAGTAGCTCTTCTAGGTACACTATTGGCTCTATTCTATTTTATGGCACAACCAAAAAAAGTATATGATGTTTTAAAAGGAGATACAACTAAGATGATTCAAAAAGGTGGTTCATCTATTATAATAAGATATAGTAGTGAACATGTTGATGTGGATACTCCGAGTAAAGTTCATATAACTTTATCTACACCTAAAAGTAGTGGAGTATTAAATGTTGAAGTCTATCCTCGTAAAAAGGTTTTAGAGGGAGTTGAACATAGAAACTATAAATTTCCTCTTAATACATCTAATCGTGAGTTTACTATTGACTTAGAGCCATTTTCTTTAAAAGAGGGACGTTTCTATATAAATATTATTGCATCAGTTGAAAAAGAGAGACCAAAAATATTGGCTATTCCTGTAGAAGTTGGAGATATTTCTAAAAATATTCAAAAATCTACTCTTTATAAAACGAAAAAAGGTGAACAGTTGCATATTATGAAAGCAGAGGAGGAGATAAAATAGTCTCCTTTGTGTTACTT
>JALUKJ010000037.1 GCA_027056615.1 Campylobacteraceae bacterium
TCATTGGCATTGGACTAAAGTCTCCGATTCCTAAAAAAAGTGTAAACTACTTTTCGGTAGATATGAAGGATACCGATATTTTATAGGATTTTAATGAGTTATTATTTTAAGATGTTGTTTTTTTATAACTCTTGATTGGTGCGATAGAAATCGCACCCTACATAAACATCCCACCATTTACTTTAAGTGTTTCACCTGTAATATATGATGAATAGTCACTTAAAAGAAATGCTGTAGCTTCTGCTACTTCGCTAGGTTTTCCAAAACGTCCCATAGGAATTTTTGCTGTAAAAGCTTCTTTTACCTCATCTTTAAGTACATCGGTCATCTCTGTAGCAATAAACCCTGGGGTAATAGTGTTATAACGAATACCACTTGAAGCAGATTCAATAGCAAATGATTTTGTCATAGCAATAGTTCCACCTTTTGATGCAGCGTAGTTAGTCTGTCCTGCATTTCCTGTCTCGCCGACAATAGAGGCAATGTTAACAACTGAACCAAAACGTTTTTTACGCATAACTTTTAGAGCTTCTCTACACCCAATAAATGTTGATTTTAAATTTGCATCAACCACTGCCATAAACTGTTCAGCTTTCATACGCATCGCTAAACCATCTTTAGTAATTCCTGCATTATTTACTAAATAAGATAACTCTCCATCAGTAGATACAATCTGTTTAATAGCATCAACAAATGCTTTTTCATCACTTACATCAAAACCAATTACTTCTGCTGTGCCACCTGCATTTACAATTGCTTCTTGTACTGCTTTAGCCTCTGCTTCACCACTTCGATAGTTAACCCAAACTTTTAGTCCAAACCCTGCTAGAGATTTTGCTATCTCTGAACCAATACCTCTACTTGAGCCTGTAACCAATACATTTTTACCTGTAAATTTCATGCTTTACCTTTTTAAAAAAAATTGGTTAATTGTAGTGAAATACTTGTTAAATTGTTATGAAAACAAAATAACATTTTAAATCTGTAGGGTGCGATTGCTATCGCACCATATTAAATTATGAATGTGGGAAAAGTGCCTCTTTTACCTTGTCAAATAAGTCATAATCATCATCTTCAATATTAGATTTTGTAATAATACGATTTAACTGTTTAAGTACAGACATTTTAGTGTAAATCTCATTATGTAATGCATTTGAGATGATAGATATTTGCATATCTATATTATAATCTTTCTGCATTACCTCATCTAACAGCTTATCAGACTCCTCTCTTGTCATATTAAAATCTTGTTTCATAAAACGACAAAAGAGAGGACGTTCAGTATCTAAATCTTTGTTGTCCAACTTGATAACATAACAAAATAATGCAGCAACAGACTCTTTAATCATTGTGTCCATTATAAACCTCCCGTTATAAATATATCTTTTTATGATAGCAAAATAAACATAATTTAAAATAAAAGTGTCTTACTATATCACATTTCAAAGTAAACTATCATCCATCTCTTTAGGAACTTCTAATCCCATAATTTCAAGTACCGTAGATGCAATATTGTTTAGCCCTCCACCCTCTTTTAACTCTTCTACACCATTTGCCAAAACATAACACCACACTTCACCCACGGTATGATTGGTTAGTACATTTCCATTAATATCTTTCATCTCTTCACAGTTTCCATGGTCAGAGGTTAATACAATTGCATAATTTTTCTCTTTTGCTTTGGCTATAATCTTTCCAAGTTCACTATCTACAGCATTGACTGCCTTACACGCAGACTCATAGTTTCCTGTATGTCCTACCATATCACCATTAGCAAAGTTTACAACAATAAAGTCATACTCTTCATCAATACCATTACGAACAGCTTCCCCCACCTCTGGGGCTGACATCTCAGGTTTCATATCATAAGTCTTTACATCTGGACTAGGAATAAGAACTCTACTCTCCCCTATCATTGGCTCTTCAACTCCACCATTTAAAAAGAAAGTTACATGTGCATACTTCTCTGTCTCTGCTGTATGAAGTTGTGTAAGTTTCGCACTACTTACAACTTCGGCTAAGGTATTTTTAGGAACTTCTTTATCAAACATAATAGGATAGGTAAAATTAGCATCATATTTAGTTAGGGTTACTATATTTAGTGGGAGGTAATCTCGCTCAAAACCATTAAATTCCCTCTCTCCTAAAGCTGTTGTAATCTCTCTAGCTCTATCGGAACGGAAGTTTGCCATAACAACAACATCATCCTCTTGCATACCCTCATATCTACTCAATGCAACAGGTTCTAAAAACTCATCAAAAATTTTAGATTTATAACTTTTAGTAACATACTCTATGGCTGGAAGTTCAGTTTTAGGTTCTGCTTTAACAATAGCATTGTAACCTTTCTCTACTCTCTCCCAACGATTATCTCTATCCATCGTATAGAAACGACCTCCAATAGTAGCTATTTGAATATTATCTGAACAGATAGCCTCTATCTGCTCTATATAAGTTCGTGCAGAATCAGGAGCAACATCTCGTCCATCGGTAATAAGGTGTAAAAAGACCTTTTTACCTCTCTTTTGTGCCAATTTTGCTAAACCAATAATATGTTCAATATGTGAATGAACCCCACCATCACTTAAAAGTCCAATAATATGTACTCGATTACTCTTCTCTAGTGTATTATTGAGTGCCTCATTTTTTTCAATAGTTCCATCTTCAATCGCTAATGAGACTTTTACTAAATCTTGATATAAAATTCGACCCGAACCAATAGTCATGTGACCAACTTCAGAATTTCCCATCTGCCCTTTTGGTAACCCCACACTTAAACCATGCGTAGAGATAAGAGTTTTAGGTACATCTACCATCAATTTATCATAGGTTGGTTTTATTGCATCTTTAAATGCATTACAAGTACTATCAGGTTTACACCCTATACCATCGGTAATAATTAAAATCGTTTTTTGAATCTCCATTAAAATGAACCCTACTTTTATAAAATTTTAAGTAAAATATCACTACTTTACTTACAATCAGGATACTATTTAATATGTTATACGCTTTTTATGAATATTTCGACATCAATCTGTTTCAATACATCTCTGTTCGTGCTGGTTTTGGCTTCTTTATAGCTTTTCTTTTAAGCCTTATTCTTCTACCTAGATATATGGTATGGGCAATCTCAAGAAAGACAAATCAACCCATTAACAAGTATGTTCCTAATCATGCAAATAAAGCCAATACACCTACTATGGGTGGAGCTATATTTGTTATTGCTACGGTTATTGCAATGATTCTTACTTCAAATTTAAAAAATCCTTATGTAGTAGCAGGTCTTATATCTCTTATTGGTTTTGCACTTGTTGGATTTCAAGACGATTTAGGAAAGGTTTTAAAAGCTGATAATTTAGCAGGACTATCTGCTAAAGGAAAACTTCTTCTTCAAGGAGTTATTGGAGCTATTGTTGTTATGTACTTAATTCTTGTAGCTGACTTTCCTACAACTATCTATATACCATTTTTAAAAGAGCCACTCTTTGATGGGGGAATATACTTTGCTATTCCTTTTTGGGTCTTTGTATTTCTTTCAATGACCAATGCTGTTAACTTAACCGATGGACTTGATGGATTAGCCACTGTTCCATCTATTATATCTTTGGCCACTTTAGGAGTAATTGTCTACTTAGTAGGTCATGCTATCTTCTCTGGCTACCTCTTACTCCCCAATATTAAAGGTGTAGGAGAAGTAACCATTTTAGCCGCTTCTCTCTCTGGTGCTTTACTTGGTTTTTTATGGTTCAACTGCTATCCTGCTGAAATATTTATGGGCGATACAGGCTCACTTGCTATTGGTGGAGTACTCTCATATATGGCTATTTTAGGAAAGAGTGAAGTGCTACTTGTTTTAATTGGATTAATCTTTATTATAGAAACGGTATCAGTCATCTTACAAGTTGGAAGTTATAAGTTGAGAAACAAGAGAATCTTTCTTATGGCTCCCATACACCACCACTTCGAGATGAAAAAATGGGCTGAAAATAAGATTATTATACGCTTTTGGATGATTGCTTTTCTCTCTAACCTTGCAGCGTTAATTACCCTTAAAATTAGATAGAGAGTAGAGCAATGAATAAACCTACACTTTTTGGATACGGTCTTACTACTAAAGCAATTGCTAAAAAGCTTGGTGGAGGGTGTACTTTTTATGATGACAAAGCTAAAGAGCCTTATATAGACGAAAATTTAAATCAAATTTTTCCATCACACCTATTTGACCCCCAAAGTAGCAACCTAGAGGTAACAACCCCTAGTGTTCCACCTCATCACCCTCTTATAAAATCAGCAAAAAACCTTTTGAGTGAATATGACTACTTTGCTAAAGATATGCCCTTTAGTATTTGGATTTCAGGAACAAATGGTAAAACAACTACAACTCAAATGCTTCAACATCTTTTAGAAAAAAGAGGTTCAGTTGCAGGTGGCAATATTGGAACACCTCTAGCCAAGCTTGACCCAAAAGCTCCTATTTGGATTTTAGAGTCAAGTTCATTTACCCTACACCACACTAATGTTGCTTCACCTAACATATACATATTACTTCCTATTACCCCTGACCACATAGATTGGCATGGAACAGCAGAGCAATATGAAGCCGACAAACTAAAACCTCTACTTACAATGAAAGAGGGAGAGATGGCATTAGTGCCAAAAGGGCTTAATCTACCACAAACTTCTGCTTATGTCGTAGAGTATGATTCAACAAAGTTTTTAGAGGAGTACTTCTCTATAGATAGCTCAAAAATTCATTTTAAATCAGCCTTTTTAGAAGATGCTCTATTAGCTCTTAGCGTTACGAAAGTTCTCTTTGATGAGATAGATTATGAAACTATAAATACCTTTACTTTAGATAACCACCGTCAAGAAGAGATATTAGATAATTTTGGAAGATTGTGGGTCAATGACTCAAAAGCAACCAACTTAGATGCTTCTATACAAGCTGTTAAAGCCTATGATGATAGATTTATTCATCTTATTCTAGGAGGGAACGATAAAGGAGCAGACTTAACCTCTCTCTTTGAACTAATAGCAATAAAACAACTACACCTCTATACTATAGGAGCAAATAGTGATAAACTAGCAAAATTAGCTAAAGAGCATAATGTTGAGTTTACTGCTTGTGAGACATTAGAAAATGCTGTCAATATAATTTCTAAAAAACTTAAAAAAGATGAAGTTGCTCTACTATCACCAGCAGCTGCTAGTTTTGACCAATTTAACTCCTATAAACATCGAGGGGAAGAGTTTTTCAAATTTATTAAAAATATTAAATGATTTAAGTTTTTATTAAGTTTAAGTGGCTATAATTTCAGCCACTTCAAACATGAAGAACTACTTTAGAGTGGCTCCATAGCTCAGTCGGTAGAGCAAAGGATTGAAAATCCTTGTGTCGGCGGTTCGATTCCGTCTGGCGCCACCACTTATTAAAATTCTCATCAAAATTTAATTTTTATAAATATTATTTGTTTTTGATATTCAATAAAATCGAATCTACAGGATTTAAGCTTATTTCGTATCCCCTATAAATCCAATGGAATCCCACTTCTCTCAACCATAACATCAGCCAAAGAAGGCATCTCTAACGCACCACTAACCCTATCATAAATATAC
>JALUKJ010000038.1:0-1058 GCA_027056615.1 Campylobacteraceae bacterium
ATAATATAGATATTAATTTTCATAAAGTTATTTTTTTACATTTTAAGAAGCGTTAGAAACCATTGAATTATCTTCTAAAAATAGTTTTAAAAGGTCTGAGACTGTTTGTTTCATATCATTTCTGTCAACAATCATATCTATAAGCCCATGCTCAAGCAAAAACTCTGAACGCTGAAAACCTTCAGGTAAATCAACACCTACTGTCTGCTTAATAACTCTCTGCCCTGCAAAACCTATTAATGCCCCAGGTTCAGCAATTATAATATCTCCTAACATAGCAAATGAGGCAGATACACCACCCATAGTTGGGTCAGTTAAAATAGAGATAAATGGTAGACCATGATTATGTAGACGATTAAGTGCTGCTGATGTTTTACTCATTTGAAGTAGAGCAAAGGTACTCTCTTGCATTCTAGCCCCACCAGAAGCAGAGATAATAACAAATCCACACTTCTTCTCAATTGCTCTGTTAATACCACGAACAATTTTTTCACCCTCAACTGAGCCTAGACTTCCACCCATAAAAGAGAAGTCAAAAATAACTAATTCAGTCTCCATACCATTGATTTTACAAGAACCACTTAAAACAGAAGATGTTTTTCCTGTTTTAGCTTTAGCTTCATCTAAACGTTTTTTATAGGATTTTTTATCTACAAATTTCAAAGGGTCAATTGGAGCTAGTGAGGCATCATGTTCAACAAAAGTCCCCTCGTCACACAAAATTTCTTGTCGTTTTACAGCATCAATTCTAAAATGATGGTTACATTTAGGACAGACACTATGTTTAGAGTCAACCTCTTTATAGTACATAAGTGCTAAACATTTAGGACACTTTACCCAATTACTCTTCTCATCTTTAGTATCTGCTGTGTTAATCATATTAGAAAAAAGATTTGCAAAATTCATTATATATGCTCCGATATTTTAATTCTGAAATCATACCATAATATCACTAAGTTAAGAAAATTTTTAAACATTTTTAGGCATGTTTCATAAGTAGTTTACACTTTGGAACCGATGGCTTTAGCCTCGCTTATTATTTTTCGGGACTAAAGTCC
>JALUKJ010000038.1:1068-5599 GCA_027056615.1 Campylobacteraceae bacterium
TAATTCATTGGCATTGGACTAAAGTATCCGATTCCTAAAAAAAGTGTAAACTACTTTTCGGTAGATATGAAGGATGCCCATTTTTAAACTCTTTTTCCACTTCATTAGCAATAAATTTAGCATGTTTTAAAAAGAAAAAGTGGTCACCATCTAACGGATAAAACTTAGAATTTTCAATTAATTTTGAAATCTTCTTACCTGTATATAGAGGTGTTGCTGTATCATCTATGCCCCAAAAACACAATGCTTTACTTTTTGATTTAGCAAACTCTTTTTCAAAATCTTCATCAACAACATTTTTAAATGTCTCATACATCTCGTGACTCATTCCTTGTGCATCAGGAGCTACAAAGAGTTGACGAATTTTTTTCATGCCAAGTGGCTTTAAAAACTTAAAAGTTGCAATCTTAAGCTTAACTGACCAAGGTTTTTTGGTTACTATACCTGCAGATGAAAGCAATACTAAATAAGGGATATTAAGCAGAGTAGCAACCTTGCCACCAAAAGAGTGTCCCACTACAGCTAAAGGCTCAATATTTAGAGTTTCTAAAAATAGTTTAACTATATTGGCATAATCTTTAGTTGTTAATATCATATCATTGCTACTTGCTCCAAAACCTGGCATATCTAAATAAATATGTCTATAACCCTTTAGCTCTTTAACAAATGCTTGTTTCATAATCTCTTTATTACTACCCCAACCATGAAGAATCAATATAGACTCTTTGGCCGTTGGATTAACCAGCTCATAACTCAATTTAAAATTTTTTTCTTTAAAATTTATATCTTTTATTGCCATTATTTTTCTCTTTTTCTATAATTTGGGTGTATTTCCGTTGCTTTAAACTGCTCTAATTCTAAACGTTTATCTTTTATTTTATCTTTATTTGCATCAAACTCAATTAATGCCTTATATTCAGATAACAGTCTATTAAATTTCTTCTCTTTAGGAGCATATAGAATTAACAACTTTTCTATTAAGACATTGTGAGGTAAAAGAGAAAATATATATTTTGCCTCAACATCTTTATCTCTATTTTCATCTTTAATCTTTCCATCACTCTCTACCCACTTAACACAACCATGAGAAAGATTATTAATATATCTTAGAAGTAGAACAGATTGTAAAACATCATGTTCAGGCTCACTCTCTTCAAACTCTAAATTATCCCAATAGAGTTTGTCACCACATAAAGAGGCGTATCTATCTTCTTTGAGTATCTTTTCAAAAGTTTTTGATTGTCGTTTTGACCAAAGGAGCTTATATTTTTTATAGATTCTCTTTAGAGCTTTTTTCTCCCAAGGATAGGCACGAAGATGCTTTATAACTACACCTGTTTTATCAACTACAGATTTATCTTTTTCAAAATATAACTCATTCTCAAAAACATTCTCTATAATATGTCCCTCTTCCTCTTTTGGCTCTGAAACTACCTTTTTTTCCTCTATAGCTACACTATTATTCTGCTCTAAAGCTTGGCTACTGTTTTGTTCATGGCTAACTATTTTTACCTTTTGAGGTGTGGGAGGAGTTACACAACCTGTCATAAATAGAGCAATAACTACTACTATAAAATTTTTCATCTTCTAAAGCCCTTAGCACAAACATAAGCTGACGAGAATGCCCACTGAAAATTATAACCACCAAGCTCACCAGTTACATCCAAAACCTCTCCTATAAAATATAAATTATCTACCTTTTTACTCATCATATTTGAAGAGTCCACCTCATCAAGCACTACTCCTCCTTTCGTTACCTCTGCTTTAGAGAAACCAAAAGTACCAGCAGGAGCAAAACTATATGACTTTAATGTCTCAATTTTTTTCCACTCATCTCTAGTTAGCTCTCTACAAGCTCTATCTTCTACCTCTAACTTCTCTAAAAATGCCTTAGCTACTCTATTTGGCAACTCCAAAACACGAGAGATATTTTTTTTAGAAGATTTAATAGCCTCTAAGTTTACAGATGGAATAAAATCTATAGTTATCTTTCCCTTTTTCCAATATAGTGAAGCATTTAAAACGGCAGGACCAGAAATTCCCTTATGAGCAAAAAGGAGTGAGCCATCTATAACTCTATCTCCAATAGTTATCTTTACCTCTGTAGAAATTCCACTCAACTCTTTAAAAAAAAACTCTTCTGGTTGTAGAGTAAAGCCAACTAAAGCAGATGAGATAGTAGAGACTTTATGTCCAAATGTTTTAGCTATATCATAACCTATTGATGTAGCCCCCAATTTAGGAAAACTAAGCCCACCTGTTGCTACAACTACTTTTTTAGAGAAAATACTTCCTCTACTAGTTACTACTTCAAAACCTCTATCTATCTTTTTAACCTCTTTTATCTTTTGGTTAAGCAGAATCTTTTTACTGTTAATCTCTTTTTCAAATAGTGAAACTAACTCTTTAGCTGAATTTTTACAAAAATATTGATGATTTTTACGAACAACAAGTTTTAATCCTCTCTCTCCTAACCACTCTAAAAGGTCATAGTTATCAAAACGTTTAAGTACATTACGAACAAAGCGTTGCTCTGCTAAATAGTTCTTTGGTTTTAGATTGCCATTAGTAATATTACACTTACCACCACCTGAGACTAATATTTTAGAACCTACTTTAGGATTATTGTCCAAAATAAGGTAATTATCTCTCTCTAACAACGAAGCCAACATTAATCCACTAGCACCTGCACCCAAAATTAAAATCTCTGTCTCTTTTTTCATAAAGAGATTATAGCATAAAACTAAACTAGCTCTAAAACCTCTCCAAAAGGAAACTCACCATCAACTTTAGGCACAACCCACAACACATCAATATTTGGTTCATAGTTAGGGAAACTCCCCTTTCCATCGGTAAAATAGATTAAAAATTTAAAATCTTCATTAATCTGCATAACATGGTCAAAGACAGGAGTAAAGTTTGTTCCCCCTCCCCCTTTTAGGCTTGGTTCTAGTGGCTCTTGTGGAGTGAGTCTTTGAATATTTTGAATAGTTGCGTCACACTCTATTAGCTCTATAACATAGTGGGTAAAGACCTGCATTATCTCGTAAAGTTCCGTTAAAAAACTCTCTAAGAGTTCATCATCTATAGATGCAGAGGTATCTATAGCAACTACTATTTTTAACTCTTCACCATAGATAGAGGGTAGAGCTACCCCACGGTAGAGGTGTTTTTTAGATGGAGGAAACATTCGGTAGTCACTCTTGGCATGAGAGTTGACATATCGGTAGAGTTCATCTCTCCATGCAATTTTGGGTTGCGTTTTACGCTCTACAAAACGCTCAATCCCTTTGGGTAAATCACCATGCTTTTCAAGTTTGATATTGAGCTGTTCTAAGAGTAGTTCATACTCCTCTTGGGCTAATAACTCCTCTGGTAAATCCTGCTCTTCAATCTCTTTGGTTTGTTGTTCATCTACAGGGTCATTGTCGTTTTCGCTTAAATCAAGCTCAATTAGTAGAGTAGTATAAATCTCTTCAGCATAGAGCCTCTCAAAGCGTGAAGAGTAGTTTGCCATAGGTGGCAACATAAAGCCATTTTCAACCAACAAATCATTAATAGCATAGTCACTAGCCAATCTCCAAACAGAGCCAACCTTTCCCTCTCCACGCTCACTATGAAAAAGTGCTTGATGCATTGCTCCATTGGCTAAGATGGTACTAACCTCATTAACAGATAAAACTTCTAAATACTCCTCATTATACTCTAGTACATCACCCAAAGGGTTTATAGAGGCTATATTGTTATTAACTCTTAATTCAATAGAGGTTACCAAAGAGCCAAAGTATGGTTTTTCTAGCATTAGTTTTGTTTTTGCGTTTTCTAGTTTTTCTTGGGAGAATAGCTTAACATCATTTGGTATCATATCTTTAACCCAATATCTGACAGAGAGCATCTTGTATAATAAACAGCTCTTTAGAATTTAGTTTAGATAGCTTCTCTCCTATCTCACCCCCTTTTGCAGGATTGAAATTAACTAAACATATATCACCTCTATCTAACTCCATCATCACTACTTCCATCTTCTATAGGGTCTTTTTTTTGTGCTTTAGAAACTCTATTTAAAAGAGCCAATCTTCTTTTTTTCTCAATACTATCTACAAATTTTTGAAACTTATCTTTAAAAATTTGAGGAACAAAAAAACCAATCTCCTCTTTTTTTCTACCATCTAAGATTTTAATAATGCTATCAGTTCTAAAAAAATCACTAGAATTTCTCATATTTGCCAATGTTGCTTCTATCATGCAAATCCTTTTTACATATTATAATAACATATAAATCATAAAAACTATAATTATTCTAAAACCTCTTCTCGCCCACCATCCAACAAAATCAAAACATCATTAGGCTGACGAAGCTTCAATATTACATCATTCTCTGACACTAAATATATTCCTCTTAGAGTTCGATTTATCATCTCATGAGCTACCATAACAATAGGTCTGTTGCTATCTAAAGTAGACAACCACTCTTTTAAACGAATGCTTACTGTCTCATAAGACTCACCACCCTCTAAAGTGTAGCTCCATT
>JALUKJ010000039.1 GCA_027056615.1 Campylobacteraceae bacterium
AAATATGGGAACACAAAGTAAATTTGAAAATAATACTCTTACTATTCGATATGTAGAAGATATTGCAGAAGATAGAAAAAAAATTATTAAAATCTATAAAGAGAACAGCTTTATCTTTGCAAGAGTTATTAAAAATCTAAAAAATATAGATTTGAAACTCTTTAATATCCTCTATTACTATATTCAAAAAGAGGTACGACAAAATGAAGAACCTCCTCTTTTTGATATTAAGTTAACTATAGAACAGAGAGTCTTAAAAGAGAAGTTAGGCTTAACTAGCAAAGAGTGGAAACGAGATTTAATCGGTGCAGTTAAAAGATTACATACTAAAAATATAGAGCTAAAAGATTATAGACACCCTATTAGTGGAGATTTGATTAAATGGGCAGAGATAAATGTGATTGGTTCGCCAAAACTAATTAAGCCAAATAAAACAGGAAGAAATGATATTTTTGTTTTTACTATTTCTGATATAGTGGTTATCTCTACTTGGAGAAAAATTAGATATACCCATTTGGATTTAAACTCTATTATGAATTTTACGAGCATTCATAGCATTAAGTTTTATGAGTATCTAACAGCAATTATTCAATATTATAAAAGCCAAAACAACTTTAAAAAAGAGATAGATTTTAGCTTTTTAGAACTTAAAGAGATTTTTGAATCTAATGAGAAGTATTTTAGTAATTTGGTTACTAAAACTTTTAAAAAGAAAGTGCATGAAGAGGTTAGTCGTGTTATTCCTTTTGACTATGAGGTTTTTTCTAAAGATAAAATTTTGACGGTTAGATTGAGAGAGGAGATATAAAAAATGACTAAAGATTTAACAACCTCAACTATAAGCAGACAAAATATTTTAAATAACCATTATGCTTTAGAAAAAGTAGAGTTACACCTTGCTTTAGGTGGTATAACGTGGAAAGATGAAAGAGTATTTAGAAAAGATAAAGTCGCTCAAATATTTCAAGTAGATAAAAGAACTATTGATAGATATTTAGAACAAAACAATGAAGAATTAGTAAAAAATGGATATAGAGTTTTAAAAGGACAAGAGTTTAAAGATTTTAAAGAGCATGTCTACGACATGTATGCCGTAGACATGCTCAAAACTCCATCATTGGGGGTTTTCTCTTTTAGAGCAGTCTTAAATTTAGCTATGCTTATGACAGAAAGCCAAAGGGCAAAAACGATAAGAGGTAAAATATTAGATATAGTTTTAGATGTAATGGCACAAAAGTCAGGTGGTCATACCAAATATATAAATCAAAGAGAAGAGGATTATTTACCTGCTTCGTATAAAGAGTTTAGTTATAGACAAGAGTTTACAAATGCTTTAGATTTTTATTTGGAAACAAGCAACAGACATAAATATGCTACTTACACAAATAAAATTTATAAAATAGTATTTTTAGAGAATGCAAAAGAGTATAAAAAAATACTTGATTTAAAAAAGAGAGATAGATTACGCGATACATTATATTCTGAAGTTTTAAATATTATATCAAGTATTGAAAATGGTATAGCCCAAGATATGAAAAATGAGTTTGAAAAGTTAGGGAGAAAATTAACCTCTAAAGAGTTAAGTGAACTGTTTGAAAAAGCTGAAAATAATCCATATTTAAAACCTATGATTGAAGATGCAAGAGTAAAAATGGCAAGTAGAGATTTGTGTTTTAGAGATGCTTTACATGAGAAGCTAGAAAACTATATTCAATCTGTTCCTAAAAGTGATTTTGATAAATTTTTAGGAGAGACAAGTAAATCTCTTGAAGAGAGGCTATCTAACCCTGAAACACTAGCTGTTCTAAAAAGATTAAAAGATAGATAATGAGCAGAGAGTTTTTCTATTTTGATACACATCATGCTATAGAGGTTCATGATTGGATTATTGAAAAAAGTGGTGGATTAATGGGCAATAGAGAGATAGGCTTGTTAGATAGTGCATTAACGCATATTCAAAATGATTTATACTATCCTAGCTTTGAAGAGAAACTAAAACATTTAATTCTAGCTGTCAATAAATTTCATGAAGATGAGTTTAATGAATCTGTTAAATTGAGTCTATTTGAGGCGATAGGGTTTTAACTCTACCTACTCCACAAACCCCATACCTAAAATCTCATCAAAACTAAAACTTTTTTGAGTCCAAAAACAAGTTCCATCTTCTTGTTCTATCTCAATAAAAAAGCGTTCATTTTCCTCTTTAAACTCTTTTAGTTCAAGAACCGTAACCACACGACCACCTAAAGCAGTAGTAGTAATTTGTTCTATCTTTTTCCTTCTAAAATCTTTACGCAAAATATCAAGTTTAGTTAGTGGTACAACCTCTATTTTATGAGGATTTTTAAATAAAAACTCCCAAATCTCAAATGCTTCCTCTTTCTCTAAAATTTTTCGATTTCCATCAACATCTTTTCCTAAAAATCCATTTTTATCTATAAAAAAGAGTGTCCATTTGAAATATTTTAGCTCTATTAAATTATTGCAAAGGGGTTGCTCTTTGTATCTTTTTACTATTAGGTTTTTCCATCGGTAGAAGTTTTTTTGTTTTTCGCCTGTTTGTTCGGTATTTTCTTTTTTGTGGACTATGAATTTTATGTGGGTTATTTTTCTTCCTGTTTTTTCAAGCTCATAACTTAGGCTAAAAGCAATAATCTCACTTCGATTTATCTCTTCAACAGCAACATCAACAACCCTTTTTCTTAAATCTTTACTATTAGGATATTGCCCATCTTTAACGCCCATTAACTCTCTAAACTTTGCTAATTCCATTTTTGGAATCTGTGCATTTAGATAATCTTCTGCCAACTCATACATAGCAATAGAGTAACGACTTCGTAAACCTTTTATAGCAACTAAATTTATTTTTCCAAATATTTTAGGGTTTAAAATCATCTCTTCTATCTGATGAGGAAAAGAGTATTTTATCATTCCATTATCGTATTCAAACCCTGCAATTAGATGAAATGAACCCCATTTTTTATACTTTTTATTTTTTTCTAAAATATTATAGACCACTTTAGTTTCGCTCAAAATCGTCAACTCTTTTTTTAGATAACTATGATTTTCTTTTCCCATATCAAAAAAATTCAAGAGTTCCTCGGCTGTAACATAAAAACTCTTTGCACTCTGATTTTTTATCAAACTGTTTTTTGCAATTTTAAGCATATAGTTATAGCTTTTTCTTTGCAAGGCAGAAATTTTATTACTTATTTGGATACTAGAACTGTGCTTATCTATAATTATCTCATTTGTATTCATGCTTAACATTTTAGCACCTTTTTATTATAAGATGAAAGTATAGCACAAATAGGACAAAATAAACTTTTATTGTTCTAGTAACATTAGAGTTGTCCCCTTTGACATTAGAAAAGTCCCCTTTAAACATTAACTTTGTCGCCTTAAACATTAAAAAAGTCCCAATACTCTACTTTGAAGCCTTGTATTACGGGCTTTAGTAATCTCTAAAAGAGAAAAAAGAGAGAGGGAAAGAAGACTTAAACTATTGAGAGAAAAAAGATAGTAACTCTTATCCATTAAAATTTTGTCTTCAAAAGAGTAAATTCACTTCATAAAAATGAAAACCTTTGTTAGATATAATTGTTAAAAAATAATATCTTCCAAGAATAATTAAAAATGGATATGAAATAAAAAGGCATATAATATGGAAAAATCAAAAATATTTGACTATTTGCAAAAACAAGATAAAGAGGTGCTTATTGAGTTGTTAGATAATATCTATGATGATATGAGTTTTAAACAAAAAGATGAAATTTTTGGAGATATAATAGAAAATACAACACTTCTAGCAGGTGCTGAGTGCGAAGACCTTTTAGTTGAAATTGAAGTTTTTCATAAACTTTCTTTTGAACAACGCTACTACTCTCCTTTTTCCATTAATTCAAAAAATTGTAGATATATCCCTGAAGCTACTAATGAATGGATTTATAAAATAAGTAATTTTTTAATATGGAGTGTTCAATTAACAGAACTTGGTCAACATAAATGTGCTGTTGAATGTTTTGAGAAACTATATGAACTCATTTATGCAGTAGACAGTGGAGAGGAAATTATTTTTGCAGATGAGTGTGGAAGTTGGATGATTACGGCTGATGAAAAGATATATAACAAAGCATTTATTACCTCTTTATCGAAAACCAAAGAGAGTGATGAGGAGTTTATAAATAGTGTTATGCCGTTAATTAAAGATGATACCTATGAATCTTTTAACTATAAAACCGTACTTGAAATTGCAACTAAAACACAAAAAGAACTTTTAGAAAAAGAGATTGAAAAACAAAATATTCGTATAAGAGGAAATTAACCATGAGTACCTATCAATATTATGAATTTAGAGCGATGGATTGTCCATTGACTAAAGAACAAAGAAAAGAGGTAGCTTCACTTTCAAACCGAGCTACAGTAACATCTCATCAAGCTACATTTGCTTATAACTATGGGGATTTTAGAGGTAATGAAGAGGAGCTAATGGAGACGCATTTTGATATGATGTTGTGCGTGGCAAATTGGGGAACACGACGGGTAATGTTTCGTCTGCCATCCTCCTTAATCGACATAAATCAAGTAGAGTCATTTTGTGTATCTGAAGAGATTGGTTGTTGGTTATCAAAAGATAAACAATATACTATTTTAGATTTAAATTTTGAGAATGAAGATGAAAATGGGGAATGGATAGAGGAAGAAGGATTATTAAATGAGCTGATAGATTTAAGAGAGGAGTTGATTAACGGAGATTTTCGTCTTCTCTACCTTGCATGGTTAAAAGCTAGTGAAAGAGCTTTAGAAATGGGATATGCAGATGAAGAGACATTTGAACCTACTGTTCCTATTGGTCTAAAAAATCTCTCTGATACTCAAAAAGCTTATATAGAGTTTGTAAATATTGATAAGGGTTTAATAGCTGTAGCTTCAAAACAGAGTGAGGAACAAACAGATAAAGTTATTGATATAGAGCAGTGGATAGAAAGAGTTTCAGAAGAGAAAAAAAATGAGTTTTTACTACTATTAAGTCGTGGGGAACAGAATCTATCAGTTATTTTTAATAAATACCTTCGTGAATCTGCCACCCAAAATCAATCCCAAAATGCAGAAGAGAGAACAAAGAGAAGAACTATTGTCTCTCTTGTAGAAGATACAAAGAAGTGGCATAAACAAGAGAAAAAATAGAGAGAGATAGAATAGGAACTTTTCCTCGTTCCACAACTCCAGTTGTGGAATGCCTATTGGAATTACAACTCACCATAACCTCTTTAATGTAACCTCTTTTAACAGGATTCTGATGTATATAATTTATTTTTTCAAACATCATAGCTTCTGACTGTATCAATTTAGGATGAAAACCATCTTCCCATATTTGATAGGTACTTTTTGTTTTATGTGCCTTTTGATGAAAAGAAAACTGTTTTAGCAAGGTTGTTGCATTTTTCTTCTCTAATAATTTTAACAATTCATATGCACTGTAGGCTTTAAACTTTTGCATACTTTTAGCAATATCATCACTTTGAGCTACAAGGTGTAAATGCTTTTCAAGTATGACATATGAAAAAATAGTCAAATTATCACTCTTTTGTAAGTGG
>JALUKJ010000040.1 GCA_027056615.1 Campylobacteraceae bacterium
ACTCTAAAGATAGGTGTTCCTGTACTATTTACTGTTAATAAGTGGGGTAAATATGCCAATGGAGAGAGAGGTATTGTCAATAAAATAGAAGATGACTATATTATAGTTGAAAAAGATGATATATTTGTGCGTGTAGAGCGTCATGATTTTGACCTAATAGAGATGAAGAGTGATAAAAAAGGAAAAATAGAATCAGTAAAACTAGCTACTATTTCACAATTTCCTCTAAAACTAGCCTATGCTGTTACTATCCACAAAAGCCAAGGAATGAGTATAGACAACTTAGTCTGTAATGTAGATAATATCTTTGCTCCAAGTCAATTTTACGTGGCTATCTCTCGTGCTATTAATCCTAAAAATTTACGGTTGGAGTTTAATCGTGGTGATTTGGGTCGCTATCTTCATGGGATTATTCGTGTTGATATGAGGGTGATTGAGTATTATAATAAGTTGGGTGAGGCTTATGTTACTAATGAGGAGTTACCATTTTAATACATAAAGTCTAAATTAGTATATTAATATCTATTTTAATAAGTTTTCTACCAATCTTTTTGATATAATACCATCTAACATTAACAAAAAGGAACATAATGAAAAAACTAATCACACTCTCGGCTATTGCCCTATCTACCCTACTCTTAACAAGTGTTGCTCAAGCAAACGAAGAGACTAATGCTACTACTAAACATGAAACTAACACAACTGAAGTTAAGCATGAAGCTCATCATAAACACTGGGCATATATGGGTAGTGTTGGTCCAAAGCACTGGAGTGAAGTAAAAAAAGAGTTCAATATGTGTTCAGAGGGTAAACAACAAACTCCAATTAATGTTGTTGCTACTAAAGATGTAGATTTAAAACCTCTTGACCTTAACTATACAGCTGGTTCAGCAACTATTATTGACAATGGACATACTGTTCAAGTAAATGTTGCAGAAGGTAATGTTTTAAAAATTGATGGTGTTGACTATAAACTTAAACAGTTTCACTTTCATGTACCAAGTGAAAATAATATAAATGGTAATGAATATCCACTAGAGGCTCACTTTGTTCATGCTACAGATGACGGTAAACTAGCTGTTGTAGCTGTTATGTTTGAAGAGGGTGCAGAAAATCCTACTCTTGCAAAAGCTTGGAAAAAAGTTCCATCTTTAAAAGTTGGAGAGGCTGTAAAGTGTGGTCTTACTGTAGATGAGATAAAAGCTCTTATGCCTAAAAACAAAGAGTACTATAAATTTATGGGTTCTTTAACAACTCCTCCATGTAGTGAAAATGTAAAATGGCATGTTTTCAAAACTCCATTAACAGTTTCAAAAGAGCAAATCAATACATTCTTTGATAAATTTAGCTTCCCTAACAACAGACCTGTTCAACCTACTAATGGTAGAGAAATAGACGAATAATTTTTAAAATTGTGGGTATGAAAATACCCACAATAAATAGTTACGAACGCTTAGAAGCTCGTTTACATTCACTTACGAAATGAATAGCATTCTCCACAGGTACATCAGGTAAAATACCATGACCCAAGTTAAAGATATGTCTTCCATCT
>JALUKJ010000041.1:0-326 GCA_027056615.1 Campylobacteraceae bacterium
TCACGGTGAATAGGCTCTAATTTTTTCGTGGCATTAGCACAAATAGCAGAGATTTTCAACTCTATAAATCCATTGGCTTCTATGGCACTATTTAAGTCTGCATCTACTTTGAGTTTTCCCAATGCCTCTTTTATGGCTATCTCCCAAATAGTTGCTGATGAGATATAAATTTGATTTGAAGTATCAGAGATAATATCAAAAACCTCTTTACTTAGTTGGTCAGCATCACTCATCCACCATAAAAATATATGGGTATCTAGTAGATATTTAGCCATTAAAAGCCACCCTCAAAGAGCATTGTAATTTCATCGTTTGAACTATTGAAA
>JALUKJ010000041.1:336-1548 GCA_027056615.1 Campylobacteraceae bacterium
ATAATCTCTTCCCCTTTTTCTAAAAAGGCTATGAGTTTGGAAAGGTTTGTTTTGGCTTCATGCATATTTACAGTCATGATAAACTCCTTTTATTTGTATTAGCTAATGTTAGCTAAGTTTTTTGGATTTGTCAAGGAGGTTCTTTTTTATCGGTTGAAGCTTTTCTCATGCAGTCTCATTATGCTATTTTCCATTCGTCTCGATTTGACAATGTATTTACACTAATTCCTATCTTATAGGTTGTCAAAGGATTGAGCATCCTATTACTCTATCCTCCCCCTCAACGCCTCATATTCCTCTTTAAGCTCTTCTTCTATCATCTCAAAATAGTTATCCATATCCTCTATATTTTCAATGGTCTGAAAAGTTTCATCTTCTCTAATGCTATCAAGCTCTTGTTCTGTTTCAGAAATTTTTTCTCTAAACTCTTTGATTCTATTTTTGAGTATCTTTTTATCATCTATCTTATCACTTGCCACATCAAAACTTGTACCATTTTCCAAACTAGCTAATATCTCTTTTACTTTTTCAATATCTTTATTATCATAGGCTTCATTTAGATGTTTCATAATCTCTGTAGCTTGAACTTTTAATTCATCTGCTACAATATCAGGATGACAGATACGACTTGCTTTTCTATAGAGTCTTTTAAGCTCTTTTTTCTCATCTTCATTCAAATGGCATTTCTGCTCTTCTCTCTCTTTTATCTCTTCATAATCTGAGCTAAAATCTTCATAATCACTCTTTGCTTCACTGTACTCTTCAAACAAGGGGTCATCTTCTAGCTCCTCTTTGGCTTTTTTGGTCTTCTCTCTTTGAGTGTTAAACTCCTCTTCTTTTTTATCAAACTCTCTTTTTATTGATTGATACTCTTCATAAACCTTATCATACTCATCATCAAACACATCAAGTTGGGCTAGTTGGTCTTCTAGCTCTCTTTTTTCACTATTAAGCGTAACAAAATCATCTTTTATCTCTTCATATAGCTCTTTTTCTTTCTCAAATATCTCTTGTTTCTTCTTAATGGCTTCTTCAAATATTTGTGTAGCAACTTCACACCCCAGTGGTCAAATATCCACTTTTTCAATTAACTCAAAAATGAAAATAAATAACCTCTAAACTCATATTTTCGTGAAAAAATCACAAATTTAACTAATATATTATATAATTTGAATTATAATGTCAATATACAATCAATACAAAAAAATAATC
>JALUKJ010000042.1 GCA_027056615.1 Campylobacteraceae bacterium
TCTGAATACTACCTCATCAATGTACAAGACAACCAAGAGTTATTGGAAAATGATACAACTTTAAAAGCATACAAAGAGGCTTCGAGTGTAGAAGACAAGTGGCAAGTGTGGAAAGATACTTACGATAAAGAGTATCGAACTTTAGGACTTTTTGAAAACAATCAAGCGTATGATATAGGTAAAATAAAGTTTAGTATAGAGGACTTAAAACCTGTATCCTCAAACGATATTGGGGAAAAGTACAACCAATTTGCTACTATTTTAAGAAAATATAATGTCTCTGGTCGTGAAAATGCCTTTGATAAACTTGTCAATCTCTTTTTATGTAAGGTAGTTGATGAGACTAAAAATCCAAATGAGTTAAAGTTTTATTGGAAAGGGAAAGCTTACGACAACCCTTTTGATTTCCAAGACCGACTTCAACAGCTCTATAAAAAGGGTATGAAAGAGTTTTTAGGCGAAGATATAACCTATATAGATAACAATAAAATAGACGATATATTTCAACTCTATGATTTAAAAACCATCAAAAAAAGTATAAAATCGGTTCTAAGAGAGCTAAAGTTTTTTACAAATAACGATTTTGCTTTTATTGATGTGCATAATGAAAAACTCTTTTATAAAAATTTCTCTGTGCTTTTAGATATTGCACGACTTATTCAAGATATAAACCTGACACACAGTGATGAAAACCAATTTTTAGGAGACATGTTCGAGGGGTTTTTAGACCAAGGAGTCAAACAGTCCGAGGGGCAGTTTTTTACCCCAATGCCGATTGTAAAGTTTATTATAAATTCACTACCTAAAAAAGAGACTCCAAAAGTTATAGATTATGCTTGTGGAGCAGGACACTTTTTAAATGAATACTACTCATCAAACAAACATAGCCAAATCATAGGAATAGAAAAAGAGTACAGACTTAGTAAAGTAGCAAAAGTTAGCTCTTTTATGTATGGAAGCGATATGAAGATAATCTATAGTGATGCACTCTCTTATAATGAAAATATAAAAGAGCATGATTATGATGTACTTATAGCTAATCCACCCTATAGTGTAAAAGGGTTTTTAGAGACTTTATCAAAAGAGGATAGAGAGAAGTTTGAACTCATAAAAACCATAGATACAAAAAGCTACACAGCAAACAATGCCATAGAGTGCTTTTTTATAGAGAGAGCAAAACAGCTTTTAGTCAAAGATGGGGTTGCTGGGATTATTGTACCAAGCTCTATTTTAAATAAAGGCTCAACCAACATCAACACCAATAGAGGCAATGTTTATGTCTCTACGCGTGAAATTATCTTAAAATATTTTGATATAGTAGCTATTGCAGAGTTTGGAAGTGGAACATTTGGAAAAACAGGAACAAATACCGTAACCCTCTTTTTAAAACGACGATGTGACAATGTAAATATAGCAGGTACATTTAACGAGTTAGCCCAAAAACTTTTTGAGAATAAACTGGAGTTTGAAAAGGCTCTAAAAGATAAAGGAATGGTTGAAAAATATTGTACTCATAATGAGTTAGATAGTAAACTGTATAAAACA
>JALUKJ010000043.1 GCA_027056615.1 Campylobacteraceae bacterium
ATTTTAATAATTAAAATATATATTAATTTATTATTCAGGGTTACTTGCTCATAATTATATCCTAATATATGAGTATAGATATTGCAAAATGTTTATTTTGTGCTATTTTTAGTAACTCTTCAAAGAGATGTTCAAAATCATCTTCGCTATCTTGCCCCATGGTGCTTTGCTCAATGCTGTTAAGTATCTGTGTTAGGTCTTCTAATATAAAGTTGTTTGTATCGCCATTACCACGCCTAGCCACAGCAGAAAAAAGCTCGGAAGGTTTCAAAAAATACCCAAGCTGTTCAAGAGAATCCTCTTTTATAGCTTCAAGATACTCTTGCCCCTCTTCGGAGTTTTCATCTATCTCTACATACTTTATACCATCTTCTTCTAAAATATGGTCTGCATGGTCTTGCATTTTTTCTGAAAGGTATTTGTAGAAGATAAACCCCAAAATATAGTCTCGAAACTCATCTGCATCCATCTTACCACGCAAGGTATTTGCGATGTTCCATAGTTGTTGTTCTAGCTGTTTTTTTTGCTCTTCACCCATATAGATATTGCCTTATTTTTTAATTTTGTATTATATCGTAACTAATTGCGAGGCTGAAGCCGTCGATTCCACATATGCAAGTCGCATTTTCGGAATCGGCGTGTTTACACCCGAATTATAAATTGGTTAAAATAGCAACCCCTCATCAGCAAAACTATAAAACCCATCTTTCGCCAAAATAACATGGTCAAGCAACTCAATACCTACGAGTTTAGAGACCTCTTCAAGCCTTTGGGTCACAGCAATGTCTGCCCTACTCGCACTTAGCGTACCACTTGGGTGGTTATGGGCAATGATAATTCCTGCTGACCTATCGGCAATGGCATCGGCAAAGACCTCTCTTGGGTGAACCAAGCTTTGATTGAGCGTACCTATAAAAACTGTTCGCGTGTTGATAATATGTGATGCACCATCAAGGGTAATGACTAAAAAATACTCTTGCTGTTTAGTTGAAAAGGCTTTTAACTCATCGTAGACATCTTGGGCAGAGGTTATTTTACGGTTTGACTGAGAAGTGTAGCGTTTTGCAAGTTCTAATGAAGCAATAATTTGTGAAGCTTTAGCTACACCTAAACCATGAATTTTTAGGAGTTTTTCTAAAGACAAATCGGCAAAAGAGTCATCTAACATAGTGACTATTTCTCGTGAGAGTTTACGGACATCTTTACCTTTTATACCTGAGCCTATAAGTACAGAGAGAAGCTCATCATTTTTAAGGGATTGAACACCTTTCTTTACCAACTTCTCTCTTGGCTTGTCGTCTTTGTGGAGTTCTTTTATTGTTTTCATTACAATTTTAAGATAGAGTAACTTCCATAAGGTCTTCACCCTCTCGAATATTTCCAACTTTGTCAATACTAACAGTTAGCTCTTTTTTATGAGTAACAACAATAGGGGTAATAGTAGGTTTTCCTTTAGACTCAATAAAGGCTAAATCAGCAGAGATAATTGGTTTGCCAACTGAGACTTTATCACCCTCTTTAGCAAGTGCTTTAAATCCCTCTCCATTTAATTCAACCGTATCAAGACCAATATGCACCATAACTTCAAAACCATTACTTGTTCTAATAGAAAAAGCATGATTGGTTGAGAATATTTTAGTAACAATTCCTGCAACAGGTGCTACAAAAGTATTAGAACTAGGCATAAGTGCAATACCTTCTCCTACCAATTTAGCTGAAAAAACTTCATCAGGTACATCTTCTAACTTTACAATATTACCATCCACGGGAGAAACTAATATCTGTTTTTTTGATTTAAATAATCCAAACATTCTACTTCCTTATTTTTGAGATTCTAGCCATGAGCTTAATGCATCAATTTGCTCTTGCGTTCTTATACTACTTGTTCCACCCTCTGATTGACGTGCATTCATAGAAGCTCTATTGTCTAAAAGCTCCACTACCCCCTCGGTAATTCTCTTATCAACGCTTTTTAGCTCATCAAAGCTTAATTCTGAGATGTCCAGCCCCTTCTCTTCTGCCATATTAACAACATGACCTGTAATATGATACGCATCGCGAAATGGAATACCTGCCTCTTTTACCAAATAGTCGGCAAGGTCTGTTGCCGATAAATGTCCAATCATACACGCTTGGTTCATCTGCTCCACATTGACGGTCATCTCATCTATCATCTCATTTAAAACTTCTAGTGAGAGTAGAGCTGTACGAACTGAATCAAAAACGCCCTCTTTATCCTCTTGCATATCTTTATTGTAGGCAAGTGGTAGTCCTTTCATAACGGTTAAGAGTGCGACTAAGTTTCCATTGACACGACCTGTTTTTCCACGTAGAAGTTCAGGAATATCTGGGTTTTTCTTTTGTGGCATAATTGAACTACCTGTAGCATGTTTGTCTGAGAGTTGCACAAACTTAAACTCTGAAGCTGACCATAAAATAAGCTCTTCACTTAAACGGCTCATATGCATCATCATCGTTGAGATGTTAAAGAGAATCTCCAAAGCAAAATCACGGTCACTTACAGTGTCAAGGCAGTTTAATGTTGGAGCTTTAAAACCAAGTCTCTCTGCCGTTATTTTACGGTTAATAGGGTGAGGAGTTCCAGCTAATGCTGCACAACCAAGGGGAGAGTAGTTATTTCTCTCGTAAGAACTCATAAAACGTTCATAGTCACGCTTAAACATTGAAGTGTAAGCCATTAAATGGTACGCAAAGTTTATCGGTTGAGCATGTTGTAGGTGGGTCATCCCAGGAAGTAATGTTTCTACGTTTTCATTAGCAACGTTTAAAAGAGTTTCTATATTCTGCAAAAGTAGATTAGCAATCTTTTGAGTGTTTTTTTGAACATAGAGTCTAAAGTCCAATGCCACTTGGTCATTACGACTTCTTGCTGTATGTAGACGTTTACCTGCGTCTCCAATCTTTTGAGTTAGTCTGCCCTCTATTGCCATATGTATATCTTCATCATCACCATCAAGTAGAAATTCACCTGATTTAACCTCTTCGTAAATCTCTACTAAACCCTTTTCTATTTGAGCATAATCCTCTTTAGAGATAATCCCCTGCTCTGCTAACATATAGGCATGAGCAATTGAGCCTTCTATATCTTCTCTGTAGAGTACTTTATCAAAGGGTAATGAGTTATTTAACTCTTGTAATAGTTGAGAACTTGATTCTGTTATTCTAGCTGATGCAATCTTTTTTGACACGATAAATCCTATTATAAAAAGTTATGTATTGTATCGTATTTATAGTATAATTTTGAAAAAAGATAAAAAAAATGCATACCAATATTAATTTAGAAACTTCATGGCTCAAACATTTAGAAAACGAATTTCAGCAACCCTATATGCAAACACTTAAAAACTTCTTACAAGCAGAAAAAACACAAGGCAAAACCATACTGCCTAAAGGCTCTCTTTGGTTTAATGCACTAAATTCAACTCCACTTGACAAAGTCAAAGTAGTCATATTAGGTCAAGACCCCTACCCTACTATTGGTCATACTCATGGTTTATGTTTTTCAGCCATGCCAGATGTTAAACCTCTGCCAAAATCTCTTATAAATATCTATAAAGAGTTACAAGATGATTTAGGTATTAACAATTTTCATACACCATATCTGCAACCATGGGCTAAACAAGGGGTGCTTCTTTTAAATGCTGTCTTAACTGTAGAAGCAGGAAAATCAAATAGCCATCAAGGTAAAGGTTGGGAACACTTTACCAATAAAATTATTGAAGTAGTTAATAAAGAGTGTAACAATGTTGTCTTTATACTCTGGGGGGCTTATGCACAGAAAAAAGGAAGTGCTATAGATACAACAAAACATTTAATTATTAAAAGCCCTCACCCCTCACCACTCTCTGCATATAGAGGATTTTTGGGAAGTAAACCTTTTTCTAGGACGAATAGTTTTCTTGTTTCCAAAGGGAAAAAGGCTATAGATTGGAGAGTATAAGTTTAGTTTTATATTTTAAAGTAATATTAAGTTTGTAGCCTATAGAATACTCTCAATATAAATAAAGAGAGTCTAATGCATGATTTAGAAGTTTTTTTTAAAAAAATAGAATCTATAGAAGATAAATATAATGAGTTAAACAGAAAAAATGCTTATGATTTTAACCTATTTACACTTATGCTTAAAGCAGGTGATGAAGTTAATCTTCATAGTAAATTTATTGCTGAACTTCTTAATCCTAAAGGCTCACACCATCAGGGAAGAAAATTTTTAGACCTATTTTTAGAAGAAATCAGAGTAAAAGTTCCTCGATGTGGAGTTGATGTTTTCAGAGAGAAATACAATATTGATATATTATTGAAATCTTCGGATTATGCAATTATTGTTGAAAACAAAATCTACACACAAGACCACTCTTCACAACTTAGTCGTTATTTAGAAAAAATGGAAGTAGAAGGATATAAACAATCCAATATCTATCTACTCTATCTAACTCTATTTGGTCAAAAACCAACTGAAGCAAAAGTTAAAGATAGAGTTATTACCATATCTTATAAAAATGAAATTTGTTCTTGGATAGAACGGTCTATTCAAGCTGTTGCAGATATTCCTGTCTTACATGGAACACTACTTCAATATCTATATTTGATTCAATCACTTACCAACCAATCTTATCATAAAGGTTTCCTAATGGAGATAAAAGAGTTACTTCTAGAAAATGACAATTTAAAACGTGCAATAGAGATAGAAGAGGCTGTTGTTGAAGCTAAAATTGAAGTGCAATTTAACTTTTGGCAAATGCTTTTGTCCAACCTTTTTCCTCATTATGCTTTTATATTTTACAATACCAATAGCAATCAAGGACTAAAAAAGACAGTTCGACGCTACTACAGTCTACAAAAAAACATTAAAGATTATGGGATAATGTATCAAGTAGATGAGCAGGTAATTTTTTTCGTTGAGTTACGTAATAACATCTATTACGGTTTTGAGATTATAGATGAGAATAATATTTCAAGTAGACAAAAAGAGGCATTAGATAGTTTAGATATTGCATGGAATGAGACCTCCAATAGTGTCTATTGGAGATACCCAGACAAACGTTTAAATTTTAAAAAGTTTAATCATCAAAATATTTTTGATTTACTAGATAGTGAGCAGAAGAGAAAAGATATTAAAAAAATAAGTGATGAAATCATTACTTTAATCTCAAATTATAAACAAGGAGCTAAGAGTGTTTAAAAATATTCTATTTATGGTTGTAATAACCTCTTCATTTTCATGGACAATGGGGGTAGCAATGGTACAAACTGTACCTAAAAAAGAGTTAGGTTGCATTAAAGGATTAGGTATAAAACGTATAAATGCACTTTTAGAATACCGTAAAACTCATAAATTAAAGAGTTTAGAAGAGTTGCTTAATGTAAAAGGTATTGGAAAAGGAATTTTAGAAAATATCAAGAGTGATAAGAAAAAAAAGGTTTGTACTCAATTTAATGAACCTAAAAAAAATGTAGAAAATAACAGTAGTAGAGTTATTAAAAAGAAAAATATCTCGGCAGAATAAAATAAGTAAGAGAGCCTA
>JALUKJ010000044.1:0-976 GCA_027056615.1 Campylobacteraceae bacterium
AGTCCCACCAATTCGGTAATACGATAGGTTAGGGAGATAAAGTAGGGAGCAAGATTTCTGCAAAAAGAACTTGTAATAAGCTTTAATTAGCCCATAAAGTACCTACAAACGTTGAAAAGTATCGAAGGTTATATAATTTTGCTAACATATAGTTTTCTATAGATATTTATGAACGGACACAATATGAATACCTTACTACAACTCCTAGATAAAGGTGCAACTCAAATACTTGCACCTTTACAACGCTTTCCTATCACTTCTTTTTCTGCTTTTATTTTTATACTTGTGACTTCGATAAAGATGAGTTCTGAGTTAAACCACATAACTTTAGGTTCATACAATGAAGTTCTGAAACAAATCTCTATGGTCACCTTTTTTGGTTTTTTCTTATTGCTAGGTTTAAGGTTAATGAGTAGAAATATTGTTGTCTCTCTTTTAGGGATAGTTCTATTGGTTGTTACGTATTTTTATCTTCCTGAGAGGTTGATAGATGAGGAACCAATTTACTATTTTGTAGCATTGCTTGGACTCTCTTCAAGTATCACCATTTATAACTCATAAAGCTTCAAATAGAGAGTTGTTTGAGTGGTTAAAACATCTTTTATATACGACGCTTCTTACTGCTATTATGAGTATCGTTCTTTTTTTAATTGTAAATATAATTATCGAAATACTCTCTGGACTATTTGAAATAGGTGAAAATTATAAATATCATGAATATGTTAGCTTCTTCTCATTTGCTTTTTTTGCTCCTTATCTTTTTCTCTCACTCTTAACCAAAGAGCCAAGAGACTTAGCCATTAAAAGTTATAATAAAATAGAAACTTTTTTCTTCAAATACTTTTTAAGTGGACTTTTTATTGCCTATTTTGTTATTATCTATACCTATTTAGGGAAAATGATAATTCTTTCAGAGTACCCAAAAGGGTTGGTATCTGTAAATATCATTGCATTTTCAGCATTGGCACTTATGACG
>JALUKJ010000044.1:986-1531 GCA_027056615.1 Campylobacteraceae bacterium
CTTTTGGACACCCCTTTGGAATGAAAAAAATAGCAAATACAAAAAAGTTATATAGATAGCCATTCTCTTACAGCTAATTTTACTAGCCGTTGCACTCTACTTGCGTGTCAATGCGTATGGTTGGACTTTTGGGCGTTTGCTTTTAGCCTCTTTGGGCGTTTGGCTTTTTGCACTCTCTCTTTATGCTCTGTTTAAAAAGGAGATTTCATTTAGAGGTATATTTTTAGCACTTCCTATCATTATAATTCTAAATCTACTTTTTGCTTCTGGTATTAGTAAAAGTAGCCAACAAGAGAAACTGGGCAGACTTTTAGGTTCTGTTGAGTTGCTCTCAAATGAGAGTAATATATCGCTACGTTATAACATCTCTAGTACCATTGAGTACTTGTATGCTCACTATGGTACAGAAGCTCTTTTTCCCATTATGCCTGAGGTGGTAAATGAGTTTAATAATCAAGAAGATGTTTTAAACAATTGTGCTATCTCTAACAGTAAAAACTTTCCAATGTTTGCAACTGAAAAGTTGGGATTTAAATACATAAGCA
>JALUKJ010000045.1 GCA_027056615.1 Campylobacteraceae bacterium
AATTAATTCCGTGCTTACATTTTTTTGATTTTTTAGGACTAAATGTAGATATTTAGGGGTTTATAAGGGGTTTTGGGTGGGAAGATTCGCTTTAATTTTCTATATCTTAATGACAATGTAACCATTTTGTAACCATTTTATTTTATACTTTACTAAATTATTACAATAGGAGTCTTCAAATGAAGAAAATTTTACTATCAACAATTGCAATTGCTACCATAGCTACAGCTGGTGGACTTATAGATACAACAACTACTTATGTCAATACAGACAATACAAATGCTGAAATTGACGCATTAAAATCACAAATGGCTGCTATGTCAGCAAAACTAAACGAGCTTGAAAAGAGACCAGTTACTACAGCTACTCCAACAAAAGTAATAGAAGTACCTAAACACAAAGGAACATTAGTTAAATCTCATGCTCCTGTATTGAGTTTTTCAGGTACACACTATCTTGGTTTTGTTAGCCAAAAAACAACCAATGGTAGCAGAAAGAATAACTTTGAGACACGAAGAAACTACCTACAAGCAAAAGCCTATTTTAAAGAGAACCCAAAAGATTATGCAAGAATTACTCTTGATACGCATGATGTTGATGGAGATAGTGCAGTTCATCTTAAATATGCTTACCTTTATTTAGACAATGTTCTACCAAATACAGGTGTAGAGTTTGGACAAGTACACAGACCATGGATTGACTATGAAGAGCATAATGGTTGGAACTATCGTTCAATCTCAAAAACTTTAGTTGAAGCTGGAAATGGTGCTGACATTACTAACTCTGCCGATAGAGGAGTAGATTTTAAAACAAAAACACCTTACTTTACAAGTGAACTAGGTCTTTTTAATGGTGAGGGTTACCACAATAAAGATACCAATAGTAGCAATGGGACAGGTCTTTCAGGAGAGTGGAGATTAACAGCTCACCTATTAGGAACAGGTAAAAAACATACTAAAAAATCTTTAACCTATGCCAATTTATCATTTTTTGGACAAGAGAATCACAATAATGAAAAATATGGAGCTAAAGATTTAAACTGGATGGGAGTTCATGCTGTTTATAACCAACCAGAGTTCCTTGCTTCTGCTCAATACATTAAAGTAAGTGATGGTATAGCTTCTAAAAAAGGTAAAGGCTACTCTGTAAATGGTGAGTATAGAGTTACTCCAAAATGGAATCTACTTGGTAGATATGACTACTTTGATATGGATGATAATAGTGGAGAGAAAAAAAGAGCTATTGCTGGTGTAGCTTATAAGTATAATAAAAATGTTGAGTTTATTGCTAACTACCTTGGAGAGGGTGGTAGTAAACTTGGAACTCGAAATGATAAAATTATGTTAACTGCTGATGTTGAGTGGTAATTGCTAATAGTCATAACGCACCGTTTTAAACGGTGCATTACTACTACTCTTTATTATGACACTAAATCCATTAACACTATTAGCATTAATTAATTCTTTATTAGATTTCATAACTGAACTCTAAATGGTGTAGTCACAACACCTCTATTCGCTAATAG
>JALUKJ010000046.1 GCA_027056615.1 Campylobacteraceae bacterium
TAACAAGAATAAGTAGCAATATACTCAAATGCTGTTGGTCTACCCTCAACATTGTATACATGTCTGTCGAACATATATTGAGAATACTCCATAACATAGTCAGAACTCATAATAGGAGCAAGGAACTCATGGTCTTTTTCAAGTCCTTCTAAAGAGTCTCTAAACGTACTTGGAAGCTCTGGAATACCACGCTCTGCAAGTTCTTTTCTTGAAATTTCAAATAAATCTTCATTTACAGGACCAACAAGCTCATAACCACCTTGTTTAATTCCATCAAGACCTGCAATCATAAGTACTGAGAATGCAAGGTATGGACACGCTACTGAATCTGGGAAACGTGTCTCAATTCTGGTTGCTGGAGCACCTGCACCATAAGGGATTCTACAAGCAGCCGAACGGTTTTGGCTAGAGTAAGTTAAGATTCTTGGAGCTTCAAATCCTGGTAAAAGTCTTTTGTAAGAGTTTGTACTTGGGTTGGTAAATGCAGCAACTGCCTCTTTGTGTTTAAAAATACCACTTAAGTAGTCAAGTGCTGTTTTAGAAAGGTTGGCATACGCTCCCTCTTCATAGAATAGGTTTGTACCATCTTTCCATAAAGATTGGTGAACGTGCATACCGTTACCATTATCATTGTAAATTGGTTTTGGCATAAATGTAGCTGTTTTACCGTTAAGGTGAGCTACCATTTTAACAACATATTTGTACTTTTGAACGTTATCAGCAGCTGTAATAATGTCAGAGTAGACAATACCAATCTCATGTTGACCTTGTGCAACTTCGTGGTGACCTAGAACAACTTCTAGTCCAACATCTTCAAGAACTTGCATCATCTCTGCTCTTAAATCAACAGCAGGGTCAGTTGGTTGAACTGGGAAGTACCCACCTTTAATTCTTGGTCTGTGACCCATGTTCCCCATCTCACCGTAGTCAGCGTCGTCAGCCCAATGACCTTCATCTGTTT
Organism: Campylobacteraceae bacterium; assembly: GCA_027056615.1. GTDB lineage: Bacteria > Campylobacterota > Campylobacteria > Campylobacterales > Sulfurovaceae > UBA1140. The sequence continues at coordinate 962 of JALUKJ010000046.1, forward strand.
CTACTTTAAATGATTGGTGGTTGTCATTGTCAACAATTTTAACATCATCAAAAATAAAGAACTCATTCTCTGGTCCAAAGAATGCTTCATCAGCAATACCTGCATCATCAAGAGCTTGTAGTGCTTTTTTAGCAATACTTCTTGGACATTTAGCGTAAAGTTCATTTTTGTAAATGTCATAAACATTACAAATTACAATAACAGTACTGTCAGCAGTAAACGGGTCAAGGAATGCAGAACCAACATCTGGCTTAAGTAGCATGTCTGATTCATTAATTGGTTGCCAAGCTTCAATAGATGAACCATCAAATGGAAGACCACCTTCAAGCTGACCTTCTGTTACAGCACTCATTCTGTACGAAATATGATGCCATGCACCTTTAATATCTGTAAATCTAAAGTCTACAAACTCTACTTCGTTATCTTCACAGAATTGAAAAAATCCTTTTACGTCATTGTCTTCTACAAATTTACCCATTGGTAATCTCCTAAAATTTTAAAGTTGCATTGATTGTATCGCAAATTTTTTTAAATAGGTAATGTTTCTTGGTTAAAAAGTAATC
>JALUKJ010000047.1 GCA_027056615.1 Campylobacteraceae bacterium
ATGGCTTTTTCTAGGTCTGCTCGTTTCATTTTTTTCTTTTTTATGAAACTGTATTATTTTTTGGATAAATATTTACTTAATGGGATGCCTTGGTTTTTATAGGGGATACCCTTTTAGACTCTGCAAGTACCATTTTTGTAAAGGGTACGCATGGCTCTACTCTACTACTTAAGCTAATCTCTCCATTTACCTCTATTGTAGCATATATATATATTTAAAATAACATTATTTTAAATTATAATAATATTGAACTAATCCTCTACAAAATAATTTTCCAACCCGATTATCACCAAATTTAGAAAGCTCTTTTTTTAATAATATTGCATGATTACCTATTTTTCTTGAACTATTAAGGTCATCTTTTAAAGAGGGAGTTAAAACATTATGGTCTCTACTTTTATCTATCTCTCGACCAAATGCATGTCCAATATCATTTCTTAACTTTCTAATTTTATCTAAAGAAGAGATATTATTTTTTAAAATATTCGGAGCAATAGTAAAGATTTTTTCAAAATTAGATACTCTACTACTCCAATCTCCTTTTGTACATGAAATAATTTTATCTTCTAGTTCAAAAGGATATTTATCTCAATTTTTAATTATTTCAATACCATCTATTTTTCTTGTTGCATTAAATGTAACACCAATATCTGATTCCAAAGCAAGTTTGATAATAGTTGCCATATATGTTTCAAGATTTGCACTCATTGCCATAATAGCATTAAGATTTGTCCAATTATCAAATTTATTAAAATTGTCAGACCATATTTGTAAATTATTAAATACATCAGAGTAGGAATTGTCTCTAAAGTCAAAATGTTTATGAGCTAAATCTTTAAATTTTGCATTATTTTGTTTAAGAGATTTATATGTATATCGTTTGCTAAGAAGATGAGAAATATACATCTCGGTTAACTCTTTATTGTGCTTTTGAAAAACTCGAAAAGCCCATGATGAAATACCTTGTCTTGCATTCCATCTATCAAATTCTATTTTACTTTTTGACAACATATCTACTTAGAATAATCAAGTAAAATTATATCTTATTTTAGTAAAAATAAGTTTCTCTTTATAAGCTTTCATTATTTATTTATTTATTTGATAATTATTTACTATGTTTATAAATGCTTGAATGATATTTGACATTAACTACTTCTTTCTACCAAAAATATAATGAAATTATAACAAAACTCAAACTCTCAATAGTTTAAGTCTTCTTTCCCTCTCTCTTTCTTCTCTTTTAGAGATTAGCAAAGCCTGTGATATAGTGGTTTCAAGGCTACAAAAGAAACAATTTGAATGCTTTGGGGAACAAAGTGAATGTTTAGAGGAAACTTTTTGAATGGTTGGGGAAACAATTTGAATGAAAGAGTGAACTAAAATATTTTTTTAGTTTACCTATGATATACTTTCACTATCTAATAAAAAGTTGATAAAATGCTAAGTATGAATACAAACGAAATCATTATAGATAAAGACAGTTCTAGCATCCAAATAAGTAATAAGATTACAGCCATTCAGA
>JALUKJ010000048.1 GCA_027056615.1 Campylobacteraceae bacterium
TATTAAGGTAACGGGCATTGTTACCGGAATAAGAGAAATAGGCAGTAAATTTTTAATAATTTATGCATCTGCCGGTGCTCATTAATAGAGGGGGCAGGTGACAATAATAACACTTTAGATTTTTTAGAATAAAATAAAAGTTATCATTAATACCTCGTATCTTACCAACCCCTAACTTTTCTAACTTTCGAGATTGTGAAAAAACTTGGCATTTCTTGAAAGTGAGACTCCAGTCTCATAAAAATGATACTAATAAATGGTTGTAACTAGATAAGGATAAAGCTTCATTTCCATTTTTCCTAAGTTTTTTACAATATCTTCCCGATTGGAATACATATGATACGCAATTTTGCTTAAGTATACACTCCCATTGAGAACAATGGGAGCGAGGGTAGAGAAATAGTAAGTTTTTTCTTATAATAAAATGATAGTATATTCTAAATAGTAACTGAAAATGGGACTATTTATTTGGAAAAGGAGAAATATGACTAGTAAGTATTTGGATGAATTAATAAATGAGTATAAGAAAACTCCTACAGAGTATCCTATGGAGTATGGTGATTGGGCAGAGCCATATTCTGAGCAATTAGAAAAGGTATATAAAGAGGGCGATATTGTTAATAAGCCTGTTAGTGATGAAGCAATAAAAGAAGCAGAAGCAAGATTAAATGTTAAGTTGCCTCCAAGTTATATTGAGTTTTTAAAATACAGCAATGGGCTTTTGCTACCTGATAAGTTTACCAATCTTTTGCCGGTAGAAGATATTGATTGGTTTTATACGCTTAATAAAGAGTGGGTAGATATTTGGGAAGAGGGTGCTGAAGGTTACGAAGAGACTAGTGATGAAGAGTATTTTGTTTATAGCAAAGAGCAAAACAGTTGTAAAATGAGAACAAGATATTTAAAAACAGCATTGCAAATTAGCGATACTTTAGAGGGAGATGTGTTGCTATTAAATCCCAAAGTTAAATTTGGCGAAGAGTGGGAAGCTTGGTGGTTTGGCAATGCTTTAGCCGGTGCAATACGCTTTAAGTCATTTGGGGAGTTATTAGAGTATTTATTAACGCCTAAAGAAGAGAGTGAACCTATGTCGGAAGAAGAGCGTCAAAAGATGATAGAAGAGAGTCAAAAAGCTTTTGAAAAAGCAAAAACAGAAGCACTTGACTCTGTTATGTCTAGTATGTTTTCTAGCGGCTTAGGCAGTCAAGATATATTAAATGAGTTTCAAAAAGAGTTTGATAATATTAAGGAAGAGAATAAAGAGTTGTTTGAGAGGGTTGAAGAAAATTTAGATGATAAAGATAGCATTAAAGATGCAGAATTGGATTGGATGAAAAAAGTAAATGATGTAATTAATCAAAAGAAGTAAATATTCTATAGGGCACCTATTGCTAGAGGTGCCCTACAACGCCATCGTATAATACAAAACCCCAAAGAAATAAAAAGTTTGACAATGTAAAAAATATGTTAAACTAAGGGGGCTAAAGTAGAAGGAGGAAGATAAAAGACGACAATGCCAT
>JALUKJ010000049.1 GCA_027056615.1 Campylobacteraceae bacterium
TCTCTGTTTGAAGTGGAATAGTGATGCAGGTAAAGAGTAGTTGTCAAGTACTACTCAAACGACAAAGTAAAGATTTATAGATTTCTTAATACTATTTTATAGATTTTTGTAGGTTTTTATTGTCGGTTAAACTATCTCTGAACCTAACACTCCAAAGTTCAAACCTCCATGAGATTAGTCTCTATTCTCTGCGTAGCTATAATTAGGAGATGAAGAGGAATGAAGAGATTAAAATATAAACGCATTAACATTGCATTTACTGAGAAGCTTTTAGAAAAGCTAGATGAAGTTTTGAACAGTGAGTTACACATGAGTAGAAGTGCCTTTTTTCAACAGAGTGTTCAGAAGAGTTTGATGAGGTAGAGATTTTATTATTTTATATAAGCCATAGGTGTTGACCGTGTCACACTCCAAATCTTGGTTCGATGTTAAAAAAGAAAGTGACTAAAAAAACTTTTAGCTCTTGATTAAAGAGACTAAAGAGTTTTATAAAACTGACCCTCCCACAAAAAATTAAATCTGAAGTTAAAAGAAGAGAAGCTATCTAAACCTTATCGTCTAAGCTCTCTTCCCAAAAAGTCCATCTTGTAAAATCATCTTTATCAATGACTGATAAGGCACATCCATACTATTTGCTTTTACTTTTAATGCATCTATCATATCAATAGGAAGACGAATAGAGATACTTTTGGTCGTTTTTTTTAAATTTGGAAAGCGTATCATTTTTACTTTTGACTCATCAAAATAGTCTAAAGTTTCATTCTTTTCCCAAAACTCTCGCTCTTCATTTTCATCTTTAAAGGTAGGGATTATTTTTGTTGTTTTCATAAAAGTTTTTCTCCTTTTTTGTCATTGCTCTTGCTGATATAACACGAATTAACCCATCTCTTACGGTAAAGACTACCATGATTTTATTGTTGTTATTGTCTCGCCCAAAAGCGACACATCGACACTCTTCATAGGAGTGTGAAAAATCTTCAACAATAAGAAGTGGTTCATTAAAAAAGACCTCTTCTATCAGTTTGTAGTTTAATCCATGTTTCTTTTCGTTTTTATAGACATTACCATCGTCCCAGTCAAAACCTATTAATGACTCTGCATCTAAACAATCAAATTCCATATTGTGCCTTTTGTATATGTATATTATATACATTTTTGGTTAAACGAAGATAAAAAGTTAATACGTCTTCCTATCACTTTTTTTCTTTGTCTCACAACAAAAGAAAGCATCACAGGCATATGAAAAAAGTAACCCAAAAAAAGAAAATGAATATCTTTATAATTTAACATTGCCACTAAAATTACAAAAAAAGCACTTTTTTCTTTTTTATTATATATATTTTATTATTTAAATGTATAATTAATTTTTAATAATATTTAAAGGAATGTCAGTTATTTTGTTAAAAATAAAAAGTAGATACAAAGGCTCAATGGTAGGTTTAGCTGTTGGCGATGCATTAGGTGCACCTGTAGAATTTACAAAAAAAGATAAAATTGAAAAAATTGAACACTATAGACG
>JALUKJ010000050.1 GCA_027056615.1 Campylobacteraceae bacterium
TAGTTGTCTTTTCACCTGATGATATAACACTTGATTTTGATTCTTCACCTTTTATATTTACTTTTATTATCTCTATATCAAAAGTGCCGTATGAATTTGGATTGCTTTCTCTTTGGAAAATCATATTTTCTTCGTCATTCAATTTTGAAATTAAAAAATTATAGTTATTTATGGTTTCTTCAGGAAGTCCTTCAGATAAAACTTTTCCATTATTTAGTAAAATTACCCTATCGCATAGAAGCTTTAGCGAATTTAAGTCATGGGAGACATAAATAATGCTCATTTTATCTTCTTTCCTTTTTTTTAGAGCAGTGGTACACTTTTGTTGGAAATGAGCATCTCCGACAGAAAGTGCTTCATCGACTATCAATATTTTTGGCTCTGAAAATATTGCTATTGAAAATGCTAATCTCATTTTCATACCTGAAGAATAAGTTTTTATAGGCTCCTTGATATAGTCTCCTAATTCAGTAAACTTTATAATTTCTTCTTTTTTTTGGTCAATTTCTTTTTTGGTCATGCCAATAAGTGAGCCATTTAAGTAAATATTATCATAACCACTCATTTCATCATTGAAACCAGTACCTAGCTCTAATAACGCAGTAACTCGTCCATGTCTTAAAACCTCTCCACTTGACGGATTGATAACTCCTGCAATAATTTTTAATATAGTTGACTTACCCGCTCCATTTGCTCCTATAATACCTAAGGTTTCACCTTGCATTAAAGAAAAAGAGAGATTTTGATTAGCAACAAACTTTTTATGATAATTTTTTTTAAAAAAAATCTCCTTTAGTCTATCAAAATTACTATTGTATTTTTTGTAAATTTTAGATACATTTTTTACCTCTAGCATAGAATTTTTCAAATTATATCCTTGATTTCAGAAATTAATTTTTTATACAATAATGCAGCGATAAATAAAGATATAAAGCTAATAAGAATAATTGAAATTATATCGTGATAATGTCCTTTAATGCTTCCATATAAAAATATATTTTGGTATATCTCTATAAACTTATACGCAGGATTATAATCAACTAAAAATGGATATTTTTTAGCGATCATCTCTCTCATATAAACGATAGGAGTCATCCAGAACCATAATTGTATAATAATTGGAATTATCTCTTTTAAATCTTTAAAAAATGGGGTAAAGAGAGAAAAAATAACTCCTAGTGAGAATGCAAAAATAAATTGAAATCCTAGGATTAATGGTAGCCATAAAAAACTTAAAGTTATAGGTTGATTTGCTATCAGTAAAAAAGCTATACCCAATAAAAAAGCTATACCCAATAAAACAATCTCTGAAAAAACAATTGCCAACTGAAAAGTAAACATTGGTACATTTATCTTTTTAATCATCGATGCTCTGTCAAATAAAGAAGTGCTCAATCTCGAAATTGTGTTTGAAAATGATGTCCAAGCCAAAATACCAGGAACAAGATAAATACTATAAGAGTAGCTATTATCGATAACATTCAATTTCATTTTCATAAAATCTGAAAATATAACCGTATAGATAAAAATCGTAACTATAGGAGATAAAATATACCAAAGTTGACCTAAGCCTGTACCAAAATATCTTTCTTTCAAATCTCTTTTAGCAAAATCTAATGCTAATAAAATATTTTTATACAATTAGCACTCCCTCTTAAAATCATCTTCTATCCTTATTATATCATCTTCGCCAAGATACTCACCTACTTGCGTCTCTATCAAAATCAAATCTATATTTCCTTGATTTTCTAATCTATGAACTACTCCTGCATGTATATATGTAGATTCATTTGCTCTTAGTGTCATCTCATCTTCGCCCACCTTTACAATTGCTGTTCCGCTAACTACGACCCAATGTTCATTTCTGTGGAAATGTTTTTGCAAAGATAGTCTCTTCTTAGGTTTTACTATAATTTTTTTTATCTTATAGTTCAATGAATTTTCTAATACAGTATATGTTCCCCACGGGCGATGAGCTGTCAAATGTATATTTGGGAGTTCAGAATTTTCTTTTTTTAGGTGCTCTACTACTTTTTTTACCTTTTGGCTACTTCCTTGTTTAGAGATAAGCAGAGCATCACTTGTTGAAACTACAATCAAATTATCTATATCTATCAGTGCAACTTTTTTATCTGCTAGAACAAGATTGTTTTTTGAATCAATATCTATAAGATTTTTGTTTTGTGTGTTTTCATTTTCATTTTTGTCTAATTCACAATGCAATGCATCAAAACTTCCCATATCACTCCACCCAATATCACTTGGTATAACTTTTACTTTATCACTTCTCTCCATCACTGCATAATCTATACTGTCTTCAGGTATGTTTTGCATATCTTCTAGCCTCATTCTGCATAGACTATCTTTTTTTGTAGATTTTTCGTATGCTATCTTTGAAGCTTCATAAATCTTAGGCGAATACTTTTTTAATTCATCTAAGAAAACACCTGCTTCAAAACAAAACATACCACTATTCCAAAAATAATTGCCCTTTTTAAGGTATTTTTCTGCTGTTTGCAAGTCTGGTTTTTCATGAAATTCTTTTACATCGTATCCGTCTGCTTCTATATAGCCAAAGCCTGTTTGGGCAAATGTGGGTGATATGCCAAATGTGACCAGATTACCATCTTGTGCCAACTCTTTTGCTTTTGTAACAGCTTCTTCGTACCTTTTCTTATTTTTTATCAAGTGATCTGAAGATAAAACCAGCAAAATATCATCATAATTAAATCCAAAAGAGGTGATAGCTATGGCAGCAGCAGTATTTCTACCTACAGGTTCTAATATAAACTTTTCACACTCCATCTCTATCTCTTGCACCTGATCCAAAGCTACAAAATATTGCTCTTCATTTGAGACAATTTGAAAATCTGAACATATATCTGTATTTCTCTCTAAAGTCATCTGAAACAGAGATTTATCTGAAAAAAGTTTGACGAACTGCTTTGGCATCAGCTTTCTACTTATGGGCCAAAGTCTAGTGCCATTTCCACCTGCTAAAACAACTGCTTTCATATATTTTTCCAATTCAAACAAAAATTTTTTAGCTTAAAAAAACTAGAAAATTTTTGTTTGAAGTATATCAAAAACTAACCAAATTTAAACTTTTAGCTACTAATAATATATAGTTGATGCCGGTGCAGCTGAATCATAAGATACGGTCCCACCCCATGATATAACACAAGGATCACCATCATCTGTACTATTTACTTCTGTATATATAGTTCCTGAACATCCAAGAGCTGCTACATTAACAGTTTTTCCAGAGATAAATTGACAACTACCCTCATACTTGATAGGAACGGCTACATTTTGAAGTGCTTTTCCACCAGTATCATCTATGGTAAATGACAAAGTAGTGGAGCAATTTCCAACAGTTGTACAAGTTTTATCTGTCGCAGTTATACCCTTACCCCATAATTTTTCTTTTAAAGATGTTCCTACTCTACCACTACTTGTATATGAATTTACATACATAAAAATATCTTTCCCGATCAAATAAGGATCATACCTTAGAGTTAGTTTAGCAGTACCATCATCTCCAACTGTATAGGAACCATCTTTACTATCCAAATCAGCAAGAGCAAGAGAATCTCCACAGGTATCGACTCTATCTTCAGATCCTATAGCAAAAGTTAGATTGGCAGCATCGGTATCACTATATCGATCATCAAGAGTTAGAATGGTTGGACTATCAATACTTTGTATTAACCACCCTCCAAGATATTTTGCATCATGTCTATTTTCATTTGCTAAAACAACTACTCTATCTCTATGTGCTTGAACATTGCCAAATTGCAAAGTAGAGCCAGCAACAGAAAATCTAGCTAGCGTTCCGTTATGCATAGTACCGGTTTGACCATAAAGAGGTGTCACTCCATCTCCACTTGAAATTCTCAATCCATTGACTACACCCGCATATATCTGTTCTCCTTTATTTGCGGGATTGCCATATTTATCTACTGCATGTACTATATATGTATTTAAAAACAGACCGGAATCATAAACTGTATCAGAATACACAAGTGAGATAGAGCTAATAGGTCCTGATGCTACGGTAAAAGTAAAATCTTTTGTTATAGTAACATTCTTTTTTCCATCAAATATAAGTGCTGTAGCTTCTATGGTTGCTATACCTGACTTTGAGTAACTTTGAAGTTTTATATTTTTTTGAGCTTTGCCAGAGTAGCTATATGATGAAGTCTCACTTCCGTTTACACTAATTTTTGCTATTTCCGGAGAGTCTGATGTGAGTGTCACGCTAAGAACATTGTCATCATCTATAAAACTAAGATTATTATCCTTTTTATATATCTCAACATTTATATCTGCCGTATCCTCAATATTAAATAGACTTGAACCTAGTATAGCATTTAATGTATAGCTTGTATCTGTTTGTGTCGCATTATCTATAGCTAAACTTTCAGATTCTACTGTAGATTCTGGTGTTTGATCAACAAGTTGACCATTTACCGCTATACTGTCATATATAATACCCCAAGAAAAAAGACAAATAAAAAAATGTTAAAATACATAAAAGATTAAGAAAGGGTATGTGATGAGCAATAAACGAAGACAATTTAGTAGCGAGTTTAAAGTAAAACTTGTGCTAGAAGTTTTAAAAAATGAAAAGCCATTAAACCAGATAGCCAAAGAGCATAATATTTTGCCAAAGAATCTCATAAACTGGAAGAAACAATTCTTAGAGAATGCAGAGATTGCAATGGAACCAAGCAAAGCAGTAAAGGAATACAAAGACCAAATACAAGAGCTTGAGAAAAAAGTAGACAAATATGCAAAGACTGTAGGAAAATTAACAGTAGAGAGGAACTGGGCAGTGGGAAAGCTAAAGAGCTTGGACTTATCAACTAAAAGAGAGATGGTAGATGTTCAAGCTGTAAATAACACCAAAGATCTACCATCTCTCTCATGCCAACATGAATTGCTTGGTATCAGCAGAAGCTATAAATACTATACTCATGTTATCAATCAAACCAAAGAAGCCATAAAAAGACGCCTAATGGAGATAGCTGAAGATGATTTTATGTGCATATACGGTGAAGAAAAAGTTTATAGACAACTCCTCCAAGAGGGATACACCATCAGCCTCAATACAATCTCCAAATACCGCAAAGAACTCGGTATCAAAGCTGTTCTTGCTGTAAAACCGATAACTACAACCGTATCAGATGATAAACATCCTAAATATCCATATCTGCTTAGAGGTGTAGATATAGATAAACCAAATAGAGTATGGTCAACAGATATAACCTATGTCAAGATAAATGGTGGTACAGTATATCTTGCAGCAGTGATAGATTGGCACTCCAAAGCAGTACTTAGTTGGAATATATCAAATACTATGGATACAGATTTTGTTATGGATGTGCTTAATGATGCCCTATTAAAATATCCTAAACCTGATATATTTAATACTGATCAAGGAAGTCAGTATACTAGTTATATTCATACACAAAGATTAAAAGATAGCGGTATCAAAAT
>JALUKJ010000051.1 GCA_027056615.1 Campylobacteraceae bacterium
ATTTAAGTCTTATTGATTCATCTATATCATCAATATACTGGTTAACAATGTATTGATTATTAATCCTATCAGCTGTTTTAGAATCGTCATTTTCTATTAGAATATTTCTTATTGCAATTAAATATAAAGTGACAGTAGTTAATCTTTGTTGACCATCTATAATATGATACTTTTCAAGCCTATTTCCAATGGCAGAAGCCAATTCATTATCATTTACTTTAGAGTAAACTATAGAATTTAAAAAATGAGTTTGGTCAGGAACAGTTAAATCAATTTCTTCTAAGTCATTTAAGTATTGTGTTATATTTTTTTTCGTCCATTTATAACTTCTTTGATAAATAGGTACAATAAATTGTTTCTCAGAGTGACCAATCAATTTACTTAACTTTGCTTGACTTGCTTTCATATTAAGAAACCTTTTTTTAGTTTTTTAATATTGTATAGTTTTTTATAATTATTTTTCTTTAATGGTTAGCAAAAGAATAATTTTTTAATTGGATATATATAAATTATAAGTTATAAACCTCACTCCTCCACTCAATATCCCTCTTCAATCCATCAAAACTAACCATTTCATCAACCAACCTAAACCCACTATCTAAAAAAATCTCCCTAACAACTCCACCTCTCAAATCTTCAAAAAACCTCTCATCATTTTCTCTTGGAGTTACAGAGTAAGAGAGAATGACCTTTCCACCTACAGCCAAGTAGTTTTTAATATCTTCTCCCCAAACTCTAAGCTTATCTTTTGTTAAGTGCATAATGACGGCTATGCAGACTATTATATCAAACTTGACATCTATTTTTAAATCTAAAATAGGAAGTTTTGCATAGAAAAGTCGTTCTTTAAAGTAGCTATCTTTTTTTAAAGCCTCCACAAAACCTTGGGTGCTATCAACTCCCCAACACTCTGCACCTAAAGCTCTAATATATCGCAAATCACGACCAGAACCAAAACCTATATCTAAGACTTTATAAGATTTTTGGATATATTGGTTAAAGAGTTTGTGTAGAGGAGTAAGTGTAGCTAAGTTGTAGCGTTCTATTAGCTCTTTGTGGTTTTGGTTGTAGTAGATTTGGGTTTTTGAGAGTTTCATATTTTAATCATAACACAAAAACTATTGAAATCACAAATCCATAAAATAAGATAAAAATTTCCTTAAAAATACTACAATATGCACATTAATGCACAATTAAAAAGAGAACAACATGAACAAAATAGAAAATATACTATTGGAACTGTTTGAAAAGTATCCTCAATTAACAACAGCTAAGAGAGTGGAACATACAGCTCTTGCAAGGCGTACCATTCAGAAATATTTAGCCCAACTTGTTAGTAAAAAGCAGATAGAGGCTTATGGAGAGGGAAGAGGACGATAAGAGGAGTATCAACATAAGATAGACTTTGAAAAGGGTAAAATTTTAGAAGCAAAGCAAAAAGCCAACTATCTTATGAACTAGATTTAGATGTTACTCTAAATCTATTATTTTTTCATAAAAACCAATAAAAAAAGAAA
>JALUKJ010000052.1 GCA_027056615.1 Campylobacteraceae bacterium
TATATCTAAATCACTATCTTTGGTTGGAGTTCCATAAGCATAAGAGCCAAAAAGTATTATTTGATGAGGATTTAAGGGCTTTAATTTTTCAACAATATCCAATTTTATTTTGTTTATATTTAGCATTTTGACTCCTTTTATTTTTTTGTAGCCTATTTTTTATCTAATTTCCATAACTATCATTAGTAGAAATTTACTCATGAGTATTCTTTCTAATAGTTTATTTACGATTATATCAAAAAAGTTATAATTATAGCTACGCAGACAATAGAAACTAATCTTATGGAGGTTTGAGCTTTGGGGTGTTAGGTTGAGAGATGTTTTAAATCTCTCGTGGTAAGAGGTGAAGCTATTTTTAAGTTTTGTTTATGGTATGGGGTCTGACACTTTTTCTCATGGTATGGGGTCTGACACTTTTTCTCTCCCACTCGAATTTGGATATGTTTTTATCTTCTCTTCTCAATCACAAATATTTTTCTTAATTCAGCTAATTGATTTTTATCAATTATAACAGATACAGAGTCATAGTTATCTACATCAACATCAGGAAGTAGATTAACTCTTCTATTTTGTTGAAACTCACCTACTACAGAAAACTCTGCTATTTTTCCTGAATAGGTATTAAGATACTTTAGCTCTTCCATAGTAAGCGTATTATCACTATGAAATTCTAAATGAAGATAGTAGTATGTTTCAAATCTATCCAAGTAGTTCCAATTCTTATCTATAAATGTCCGATATAATTGATAGGCTATTTTAGAAATACGACTATATAGCTTATTTTGTTCTTCATCTAATTTATCTTGTTTTAGTTGGAGTTCTTTGTCTTCTTTTACAATTTGTTTTAGTTCTGAGAAGTTATTCATATTTAAATTCTTATGGTTTCTACAAATCCTGAATCCAAATCTTCGGTAATCAAAATAGGACAACAATCTCGACTCAAAATATCAGATATGACTTTATAGGATGGATGTCCATAGCTATTTGTTTTTCCTACAGAAATAGGACAAGTAAAATATCTATCATCTAAAACATCTTTATTAAAACTATGTTTATCTCCATGATGTGGTATTTGTATTGTCCCCACGCTATCCCAATAAGGTTTATAAATTTGTTTTATATCAACAATATTTAAATCTGTATCTCCTGTATATATACAAGATATACCTTTTTCTTCATGTCTCCAATAGCAATCTTGAAAATGATATAAATTATGTCCATAAAAATTCGAGTTATGTCTATCAAAGCGAAGAGAATTATTACTTTTTACTCCTGAATAAACGACCATAGAGTTTTGATTTATTTCTCCATCTAACTCATCATAAACTTCTCTAAAAAGTTTTCCACCTTTTGTTTTAGAGATTCTGACATCTTTTTCAATCTTATCTAATGTATAGTCAATACCTTAGCCAAAAATACAACCAAAGAAGTATGGAATAACTGATATAATTTTAAACCAAAAAAAAGAAAAAGTTATCCCATGAATGAAATAATACTACTAATAAACTGTATAGCAC
>JALUKJ010000053.1 GCA_027056615.1 Campylobacteraceae bacterium
AAAAAATTAAACTCTTTTTCAAGTTGTTCTATTTTTTTTAGTTTTTTTTTATCTTCAAGCTCTTTTAGCTTTTTTAAATTATCTAAGATGACTCTTTTTTTCTCAACAGTAAGGTGTAAGTAATCTATCTCACCCATTCGAGCAGAATCTTCAAAAACTTGTTGTATATCTTCAAATAGTTGATAGTTTTTATGGTATAGAGATAAAATTTGTAAATTATTGGTAATGATATTATTAACAGAATTAATGCTGTTTTGAGCAAAGAGATAGTTTGCCGTAATATGCAAAATAAAAAAGGATAAGGCAATAAGAGAAATTCTCTTTAACCTATGTAAAATTGTAGTTTTTGACATTGATTAACTTTAAAAAATTTCTGCTTATTTTAGTAGTTATTTTAATCTTCTATCTATTTTGTAATATAATAAAATTTAAAGCATCTATTTTGCTACAGAACGAAACACTATTTAACTGTTAATAGTATACGTCCTGTTTTTGGATTGCTATCATATGCAATAATATGAGAACCTTTTTCTATAGCTTTTTTTATGGCTTCTTTTGAAAGTTTTTTAGGAGGCTGTTTTGAACCTTTATATATTTGTTTCATCCAGTAAGCATTTAGTTGACTTGGTGTTTTTTTTACAATTTCTTTATAAAACTCTTCAAAGATTTTTTTATTTTTATTGTCAATGGGTATCACCTTTATTCCGTTTATATTATCTGTTTTTTTTAAATAAAGATTTGCTAAATCTTTTTGTGAAACTTTGACTAACTTATTGTTATGTGAAATAAAAATAGATATATTACCAAATATAAAGTTTGTTAATATCATAGTTAAGAGTAAAAATTTCATTTAATACCTTTCTTATAATTTTTATAAGTAAAGTATATAGCTACAAGTATTAATTAGTTCTTAAAGATATAAATTAATATTATAATTTTACTATTTCATTAATTGTATTAAAGAGTTCTTGTTGAAAATGATTGGCTAGAGTTAAATTAAATGATTTTTCTAACTCTATAAGTTGTTTGTATAGAGAAGTCATACCTAGTGTAGCTGTAATTCCTTTAAGTGAGTGGATTGTCCTTTTTCTATCTTTAACTTCAAGTAAATTAAGATTTTGATATCTTTTAACAAAATTATTAAGAATTTTAAAATATAGAGGACGATTGTTATTACAATATTTTAGCCCCAAAGCAGTATCAATATAGGGTGTATTGGGAAGTTTTACTTCTGTTGTATTATCTCTATTTTTTGTTGACATTTTTTTCCTTTTTCCAAAGTATAGGGCTTAAATAGGTAGTAAAAGTGAAAATATGAATGAAAGTATAAAGCATTATTTTGTTATTCTACCAAAAATTCAAAAAAGGGTTAATATTAGTCAATAACCTTTCCCAAACCTTAACGGTTATGGAAGAGGCTTGATTGACCAGACTGAGTAGCTAGAAATAGCCAACTACGATAACAGTGTTATCACACCTTGGAATGCTTCTCCAGTTCCAAGCTCTGTGTAGGCTCT
>JALUKJ010000054.1 GCA_027056615.1 Campylobacteraceae bacterium
TGAATTAAGCCCAAATCCTGTAGGTTCGATTTTATCGAACAAAAAATTGAAGCCCATAAAACAATCCGTTCGATGAAATCGAACCTACAGTTTTTGAATATTTATTCCTTAATTCATTGGCATTGACTGAGACGGTGGGAATGAGTTAGATTAATTTATCTATTCAAAAAAACCATTCTCTTCAAGAATATCAATACCCTCACGAATACTCTCAACAGATGTTTTAAATTTTGCTCTAGTTTTAGTATTTAGTGTCATTTCAATAATTCTCTCTACACCATTTTTCCCAAGTACAACAGGAACACCAACCGTTACATCAGTGTATCCATACTCTCCATTAAGCATAACAGAAGAAGAGACAACAATTTGACTATCATTTAAAATTGCTTCAACCATATATGCAATAGCTCGACCAGGACCATAGTAGCCAGAAGTTCCTAAATGGCTAACAATTTCAGCCCCACCATTTTTAGTACGCTCTATAATATCTGTAAACTCTTCATCGGTTAATAGGTCAGTTGTTGGAACATCTCCAACTTGTACTTTTTGAGGAAGAGGTATCATATTTTGACCATGGTCACCAATGACTAATGCACCAGTCTGTCCTACACCATAGCCTAGTTTTTGATATATTTGATAAGCCATACGTGAACCATCTAAAGCTCCAGAAAGACCCATAATTCTGTTAGAGTCCCAACCTGTTATTCTGTGGATAACATAGGTCATTACATCTAAAGGGTTAGATACACAGATAATAACGGCATTAGGAGAGTATATCATAACATCTGTTATAACAGATTTCATAATCTTAGCATTAATTAGGAGCAAATCTTCACGAGTCATATCCCCTTTTCGAGGAACACCTGCTGTTATAACAACAATATCACAATCTTTTACATCAGAAGGAGTTTTAGCATCTGTAATAATGGTTGGTCGTTCTGAATAATGGGTAGATTGCCCAATATCAATAGCTTTACCTTTAGCAACACCCTCTACAATATCAAAAAGAATAATCTCTTTACACACACCCATCATACTTAAACTATATGCAGCAGTTGCTCCAACAGCACCTGCACCAATAATTCCTACTTTCCTGTTAACCATTTCTTTCCCTTGTAAATATTTATAAACTAAATGCAATAATTAATAACATTTGTAAAATCTTATCATTAAAAAAATTATATAATCTTTAATATAGCCTAAAGTTTAGGCTATTTTTGTTCTAAATCATCAAAAAATTTCAATTCCTTAAGTTTATCAACCATCTCTTGTACAGATTCTACAGAGGCTTTAAACTTGCGTACTTGTAAATTTTTAAGTGTCATTTCAATAACTTGTTCTGCTCCACCTGCACCAATCATAACAGGAACACCAGAGACAATATCAGAGTAACCATAATCATTTTTAAGCATAATTGCACAAGAGTGAATTTGGTTTGTATCTTTTAAAATAGCATCAACCATAACCGTAGTTGATTTTGCAGGAGCATAATAAGCAGAACCATCACCTAAAAGGTTAACAATTTGAGCTCCACCATTTCTAGTCTTTTTAACAATTTCACCAATTTCTTCAGAGTCTAGTAAATCTTCAATTGGAACACCAGCAACAGTTGTAAATTTAGGAAGAGGAACCATTGTATCACCATGCCCACCCATAACCGTAGCACGAATTTGACCTGCACCATACTCTAATTTTTCATAGATAAAGTGAGCCATTCTAGCTGCATCTAAGATTCCTGCCATACCAAGTACTCTCTCTCTTGGAAAACCTGTATATTTGAGTGCTACATAAGTCATAACATCAAGAGGATTTGAGACCACTACTACAATAGCATTTGGAGCATACTCTTTAATCTCTTTAGCATACGTTTTAACAATATCAGCATTCATCAAGAGTAAATCATCACGGCTCATTCCAGGGGTTCTTGGAGCTCCTGCTGTAATGACAACAACATCAGAGTGTGCCATATCTTCTGGTTTTTTGGCTGCTTTAACAATTGTATGTTGTCTAGCTGCATTGGCTGCTTGAGACATATCAAGTGCTTTTCCTTTTGCTACATCGTAATTTCTTCCACGAAGTAAAACATTGTGACAAGTTCCATTCATTGCTAAAATGAATGCTACAGTTGAGCCAAAATTTCCAGTTCCAATAACAGTTACTTTTTTACCTTTTGCCATTTTAATCCTTATATTTAAAATTGCTTGTTACCAATTATCCCAAAAGAGAGCTTGACAATGTATATAAAACAGACATATACATGAGCAAACACAGTTTGGGAAGAAAAGAGGTTTTACAAGCTTATAGTCCATTATATCAGGTAAGTGTAACAAAACTAAAATATTAAGTTAATTATAGGTTATATTTCTCTATTATGGGATAAGGAGAAACATAATTTTAACAAGGAAAATATAAAATAAAAAAACTATTTTTATTTGTGATACCCTTGGTTACATAACTAAAATTTTATATAAAGAGTAGGCATCATCACTTCCTGCTAACTCTCTTATTGAGTGCATTGCAAAAGTTGGAAGTCCAATATCAATGGTCTCTATACCAACTCTTGTAGCTGTAATAGGACCAATGGTTGAGCCACACCCCATATCGCTACGTGTTACAAATTGTTGCACACTTTCACCTGCCTCTTCTGCTTTTTGCATAAATTTTGAAATAGTTATTGAGTTAGAAGCATAATGTTGATTGGCATTGACTTTTATAACTACTCCTTTGTTAATATGTGGAGCATGGTTGCTATCATGTTTACTAGCAAAATTAGGATGAATAGCATGAGCATTATCAGCACTTATCATTAAAGAACTTCTAGTCATCTCTACATATTCATTGTAGTCAGGAAAAATTCTTCTAAGTGTATTTTCTAAAAAACTACCTCCTGCTCCAGATGTTGAATCACTTCCTACCTCTTCATGGTCAGAGGCAATAAAGAGCATAGGTTTTTCATTCTCAATAGAGCAGATACTTAACATACCAACATAACATGAGAGTAGATTGTCAAGTCTTGCAGAGGCTATGAAATCATCATGCAATCCAACATAAGAGGCTTTTTGAGTATCATAAAAACTAAGTTCAGATGCATAAACTTTTTTAACCCCTTTTACACCATGCTTTTCAAGTTGCCACTCTAAAAATGTCTCAAGCTCAAAATCCTCATTGGTAGTTAAAATAGGACAAACATCGGTCTGTTTATTAACTGTACGTCCATCATTGGCTGTTCTATCAAGATGAATAGCAAGAGATGGGATAATGGCTATCTTCTTTTTCATATCTATAAGTTGACTCTCTATTTTATTTTCATAGCTAAGGTAATTGACTCTTCCTGCTAAAGAGAGGTCACGGTCAAACCAAGGATTAAGAAGCAATCCTCCATAACTCTCAACTCCAAATTTAATCACACCATGACCTTTTATAACAGGATTTGGTTTAAGTTTAAGGTTAGGTGAGTCGGTGTGGCTACCTACCATAAGATACTTTTTGTTGGTTTTAGGATAGCTAAAGGCAATAATTGAAGAGTCATTACGTGTTACAAAGTACTTGTCTCCTGCTTTTAGTTCCCACTTTTGAACTTCATCTAACTCCTTAAATCCTGCATTTATAAACATTCCTGCCATATTTTGTGTGGCATGAAAAGGAGTAGGGGATGCATCTAAAAATCCGAGTAGTCCATCATTAAAGTCTTGTTTTGTCATAAAGTATTATCCTTTTTTATTTAATTCTCATTAAAAGCTAAAACTTCATTACTTGGCATTGGTCGTGCTATACCGTACCCTTGGGCTTGGTCGCAACCAAGTTTTTCTAAATTGGGCAGTTGTTCTTTATGCTCTACCCCAATGGCAACAACTTTATAATTAAATACTTTTGCCAATTTTATAGATGCATCAACAATAGTATGGCTCTCTTTATCTTTAAGCATATCTATCACAAAACTTTTATCTATCTTAATTATGTCTATATTAAAGGTTTGTAGATGAGTAAGTGTAGATAGACCTGTTCCAAAATCATCTAAAGCTACTTTAAAACCTAACTCTTTTAACTCTTCTACAACACTCCTGCTTACACTACTATCTTTAATGGCTGTTGCTTCATTTATTTCAAAAATAATATCTGAGGTTAAAACTTTAGAGTACTCTTTAAGTAGTTTTTTTATAATAGAGATAAATTGCTCAGAATGAAACTCTAATAAACTGATATTTATACTTAATTTTAAAGCCTTTCCCTCTTCAACCCATCTCTCATACTGAGAAAAAACATGCTCTATAACCCACTCACTAAGATAGGTTCTTGTCTCTAAATTATCCCAAATATAAGGTAAAAATTTATCAGGAGTCAAAAGCCCTTTCTTAGGATGATGCCAACGTAGAAGAGACTCAAACGCAACTACTTTTTGACTTTTAATCTCAACTATAGGTTGATAAAAAAGAAGAAACTCTCCTCTTCTAATGGCATCTTTTATCTCCTCTGATTTTCGAGCTTTAACCTTAAATTTAGACTCCTCATTAGGGTCAAAAAAGGTATAAGGTATTTTTAGCTCCTTGGCTCTATACATTGCTTTATCTGCTTCTCTTAAGAGAGTATCAAAGGAGTTGTTAGTACGACCATTACAAAAAGTAATTCCCATACTAAAAGATATATTGAGCTTATGTTTAAGACCATCGTCATCTCTATATATAACAGGTTCTAAGAAGTTTCGCTCTAAGCGTTCTAAAAATTTTAAAATATGGTTATGGTCTTTTAGAAATCCTACTGCTATAACAAACTCATCTCCTCCAAATCGAGAAATAATATCAGACTTTCTAAGTGATTTTTCTAAATAGTGAGCCACTTTTTTTAAGACAATATCACCAACATTATGACCATAAGTATCATTGATGGGTTTAAAACGGTTTAAATCTAAAGAGAGGATTGCTACAGACTTTTTCTCACGAAAAGAGTCATCGACTAACTGCTCTAAACGGGTAAAAAATAGTTTACGATTTGCTAAACCTGTTAAGAGGTCATGATTTGAAGCAAATTCTAAATCTTTTTTATACTCTTCACTCTTTTTTTCTTTTTCTAATTCAGATACAATCTCATCTAAAGTCTTAAACATCTGTTTTGTATTTAATGGCTTCATAATGTATTTATTGATATTCATATTGATTGCTTTTGAGAGATAATCAACTTCATTATAGCTTGTAAAAAGAACTATCTGTTGTTGTGGATTAAAATTTCTAATCTTTCTACACATCTCTAAACCATCCATTTTAGGCATAGATATATCAGCTAAAACAATATCTGGTCTTTTTGTTTTATAAAGTTCAAAACCCTCTTCACCATTATTTGCAATCAATATCTCTTTAAAGTACCCATCTAAGACACTTTGAACTATCTTCTGAGTAAGCTTGTCATCTTCAACATATAATAAAGTAAAATTATTGGCTTTACTAAAAATAATATACTCTTTTTTAATGCTAGTATAGCATAATATAAA
>JALUKJ010000055.1 GCA_027056615.1 Campylobacteraceae bacterium
GAGATGGATTTATTCCAAAAATTGATGGTCCAAAAGGTCCAGATAATGTACGTGCATTCTATGATGATGTAACTAACTATGGTAATGGTACAAGATGTATGAAAGACTGTTTTGATGGTAAACCAAAAGTTCAAAAAATCAAAGTAGCTATTTCAGACTTCTCTCCTGCACTTAGTGAAGTAAGAGATTTACCTGCAAAAAAAGCAGATGCTAAAGCTGAAAATCCAGGTAAAAAAGTTTATGACAAGACATGTTCTTTATGTCATGCTACAGATGCAATGGGTGCACCTGCATTGGGAAACAAAGAGGCATGGGCAAAAGTTCTTAAGCAAGGTAAAGATGTAGTTTACAAAAATGCTATCAATGGAAAAGGTGCTATGCCTCCAAAAGGTGGTACATCACTTTCAGATGATGAGATTAAACAAGTTGTAGACTATATGATTGAATCAAGTAAATAAGTTTTAAATAGACTTAAATTACACAACTAATACACAAAGAAGCTTTATACTTCTTTTGTATTGATTAATAATTTAAATATTAATCAAAAAAACTGATAATAGTCAATCAGTTTTCACAACTTTTTTGACACTATTTTTATTTAAAATGGTGTCATAAATCAAATTAACCAATATGGAAAGGATTTCAAGTATGGAAAGAAGAAAATTTTTAGGTTTAGGTCTAGCAGCAATAGCACTAGTACCAGCAGGTTTAAGTGCAAAAGATTTTAGAGCTGATAAACCAACAGCATGGAAAGCTAAAACTGTTGATGATGCTATTAAAGCACTTTATGGAGATATTAAAGCAGAAGAGTCAGGTCTTAGTATCAAGGTTCCAAAAATTGCTTCTAATGGTGGAGCTATCCCTGTTGGTATGAAAAGTGATGTTCAACTTAAATCGTTAGCACTTTTCCAAGACTCTAACCCTGAAGCAGCTGTAGCTGTATTTACTATTCCAGCTGATGTTAAAAAAGTTAATTATATGACTAAAATTAAAATGGCAAAAACTGGTTCAATTACTCTAGTTGGAGAAGGTACTGACGGTAAATTCTACAAAGTAAATAAATCATTACAAGTTGCTCTTGGTGGTTGTGAAGGTTAATCCCTTTTCAACTATAACTAATTTTAGAACTATTACGAAGATAACAGAAAGGAATAAACATGGCAAACATGAAAATTAAAGCAAAAGTTAAAGGTGACACTCTTAAGTGTAAAATTCAAGCTAAACACGATATGATTACATATAATATAGCTAAGAAAAAAGGTGTTGATGCAAACTTTATTACTTATATGACAGGTAAAATTGGAGATAGAATTGTATTTGAAGCATCTACAAGCCAATTCTTATCTAAAAACCCAATTATTAAATTTGAAGCACCATCTGCTGGAATTAAAAAAGGTGATGAACTTACAATGTACTGGAAAGACCTTTCAGGTAAAGAAGTTACTGAAGCTAAAAAAATTAAGGGTGTTAAATAATCTTTTGATTATTTACTCCTCCTTTAAGATTGCTCCTTTACGGAGCAACTATTTACACAACTTTAAACCAATAAACTACTTCTCTTTTTAATGTTTCCTCTTTGCGTCGGTTAAAATGTTCTGTCATATTAAAATCAGATTTTTCTGAATTCTCTTTATACTCATCAATAAACTTTTTATACTCTAGCTCTTTTATAGCTGATATTTCATAAACAACTTTTTCATACTCACCATCAACTACTCTTGAAAGCTCATTAAGATTAATAGCTCCATAGCGTTCATCTTCTTCTAAAGTCATATTCATCTCAAGATAAGCTCTCATAGTTGCTAAAGTAAACTCTATTTGAGCAATAGAACTCTCATCTCCTTTCTCTATAATAGTTGATAATTCTTTAGTGTAACCCCAAGCACCTGATACTTTTAAATCAGTATTAAATACTAACTTAATAAAGTTCTGTAAATCCTCTTCTGCTTCTATCTCTTTAAACTTTTGCATAATTCCTCTTTTTTTAGAGTATTATAACAAATAAAGCTTGTCACCTTTTTCAATAAAACCTGCTTCGAGTACTTTTATAAAAATTCCTCTATCATCTTTTAAAAGTTTTGGTAATGACTTATCAATAATAGATAGATGATTACATATAGTACAATTTTGTGCTACCTCAAAAAGAACCTCTCCTATTTGAATTTTTGTACCTAAAGTTAGATTATAAGGATTATAATCAATTAAGATATTTTCTCCTAAACTACCATAAGGCATCTCTATATTATTGGCTAGAGCCATATTATAACTCTCAATAGTTGTTAGCAAAACAGCGCGTTCTCTATCTTTAGCATAAAACTTATCACCTAAAATTCCCTCTTTATCTAGCTCAATAACTCTTTTAGAAATACGTGAACTATCACCTTTAAGCGATATAAAAAGTTCCAATACCTCTCCTATGCTTTTATTGCTCATTTTTATCTCCTATCCATACACTCCAGTTACCTGTAAATGCTTTTATTTTATTAAATCCAATATAACGCATTACTGTCATTAGAAAGAGTGCTTTATTGCTATCTTCCATGCAGTATAATGCATACTCTTTCTCTTTTGAAAAAGATTTAAAAAGAGTATTTAACTCCTCTTTAGATTTCAAGCTATTCTCTTCTATCTCTATAGTTTTTTTCCAATTAAAAGGAGTGACCCCTGCTTGATAGCTCCCATATCTATTTCCTACAATATCAACCATAGGACAAGTATCGACTATAGTAACATTTCTATCTCCCCTTCGTACCTGTTCTACTGTCTCCTTTAAATCACTAGTAGATAGTAAAAAAGTTACATTACCCTTACCTACTTGATAGTTCTCTTTATAAACTCTTCTACTAGATTCTAAAGATTTATCATGAACTAATAAGTGAGGTTTTAAAATATCTAATTTTTTTTGAATATCTTCTAATGAAGATTCTTTTTTATGTGTTAATTTAGCAATTTCATCTATATATTTGTCATAAAGTTTTTGATTTGGGTCAATTTTTAAAATTGCTTCTGCACCACCATTTAAAATGGTCATCTTCTTATGTCCAATACTTTCAAGTAGGGTATAAAGAGTTGAGGCATATACCCCATAACTCTTATCATATAATACTAAAAAATCATCTTTTTTTATTCCTAACGCTGAAAGTTCTTCCTCTACATTTAAAGGACAAGTATATAGAGGAGAACAAGGCATATTCCCTAAAATCGAGGAATAGAAAAGAGCAGAGGTATCAATAGTTCTACTCCCACTAATTATATTTCTCATCTTCTCTGCTGAAATAAATACGACATTACTCTTCTCTATCATCTGTATTGCCAATTTTGCATCTGTATAGATAGGTTCATTGGCACAAAATAGTATATTAATATTTAAAACAAGTAAAATTAAAATTTTTTTCATAATATCTCCAAATAAATTAAATTGATTGAGAAATCAAGACACCCTCTATTAGCTTATCTAGGTCTCCATCAAGAATAGCATCTACATTTGAATATGGTATATTGCTTCGTGTATCTTTTACCTGTTGATAAGGAGCTAAAACATAAGAGCGAATCTGATGTCCCCACCCATTGTCGCTCTTTTCTACACCATCAAGTTTAGCCTGTTTTTTCTCCATCTCATACTCATATAGACGAGATTTTAGCATCTTCATAGCTGTTGCTTTATTTTTATGTTGACTTCTATCATTTTGACACTGAACTACTATATTGGTCTCAATATGAGTAATACGAATAGCACTCTCTGTTTTATTAACATGTTGCCCCCCTGCACCACTTGCACGGTAAGTATCAATCCGTATATCTTTATCTTCAATAACTATATCTACATCATCATCAATTTCTGGAGAAACCATAACAGAAGAGAAAGAGGTATGACGTTTAGCATTAGAGTCAAATGGAGAGATACGAACTAAACGATGAATACCATTTTCTACTTTCAAATATCCATAAGCATTTTCACCTTTAATAATAAAACTCACATCTTTAATTCCAGCTTCATCACCTGCTTGATAGTCAAGCCCTTCAACTTTAAAGCCTTTACGCTCAGCCCAACGTAGATACATTCTGTAGAGCATATTCGCCCAATCTTGTGACTCAGTTCCCCCAGCACCTGGGTGAATAGAGACAATTGCATTGTTTGAGTCATTCTCACCACTCAACATCATTTGTACTTCTAAGGCATTAATACTATCATTTAAATTCTCTGCTTCATCATAAAGCATCTCTAAAGTATCTTCATCTGATTCTGCTTTTGCCATCTCAAAATAATCTACAGCATCATAAACAGAAGCATGAGCATATTCATATTTTTCAAGTATACGTTCAAGTTTAGTCTTCTCTTGTGAAACAACAGAAGCATTCTTTGCATCACTCCAAAAATCTGCATCTTGTTGCATTTTATTAATCTCATCTAAACGTGTAACAATGTTATCAGGTTTAACAATATTTTTTATATTTTCCATTTTGATAATAAGTTTTTTTAAAAGTTCACTATATTCATACGCATCCATTTGTTAAATCCATTCTTATAAATTATTGTGTATTTTAGCTAAAAAACTCATAGGTTCAATTTCATCTAATAAA
Source organism: Campylobacteraceae bacterium (assembly GCA_027056615.1). Taxonomy (GTDB): domain Bacteria; phylum Campylobacterota; class Campylobacteria; order Campylobacterales; family Sulfurovaceae; genus UBA1140. Next base: position 4,582 of record JALUKJ010000055.1, read on the forward strand.
AAAAGAATTAAAAATAAAAATATCTGAAAAGAATATAAGGCTACCCCAAGGAAATAAGCAGAACAGAATATGTTAATGATACCTAAAATGAACGATTTTTTATCAAGATAGAACAAGTAGTAGTTTTTAAACTACCACTTACCTTTTGCAGTATCTTTAATTGCTTCTACAATATCATTTTTAGTTGGTAAATCAACAATTCCAATATCTCTTTGATAGAAAGAGCTAAGTTTAGGAGATACAGCTACATCTGGGCTAGAAGGACGGAATCCATATTTTGCAGCTATTTTTTGAGAATCTGTTCCTAAGAAATAGTTTACAACTGTTTGTGCAATCTTTTTCTCATTCTCCTCTTTAGCCATAATCCATGCTGGATGGTCGTTAAGTACAGCATACGATGGATAGCTTACTGTTAATTTTTTACCATGTTTTTCCAATAGAGCAGGAACCATATTTTCGTAGGTAAAGATGGTTGTGTATCTAAGTGTTGAAACCAAGAAAGATTTTGTTAATTTTCCTGTTGAAACTTTAGAGTGTTCTGTATTGTCCCAAAAACTTTTCATTTCAGTTTGAAAATTTTTATCGTTGAGTTGTTTTAGTGTAATTGGCTCATACACATCAAAAAAAGCATACGCTTTTGACATAACTGTTATCAGACCAGAATTTGATTTATCGGGATTGGTAAAGGCAACTCTGTTTTTTCCCCAACTTTTATGCTCATGGTCAATTTCTGACCATTTTTTTCCTGCATAAGTATTGATATTTGAAAGGTTAACCCAAGAATCATTGATGTTGTTAACGTTTTATTCATTTTACTATTACCTTATCTATTGAATATAAATATTTAAATATAGCTAGAAAACTTAAAGTTTTCAGCTTCCTATATTTAGGTTTA
>JALUKJ010000056.1 GCA_027056615.1 Campylobacteraceae bacterium
GAGAGAGAACCTGAAAAGACTCCTTCTCCATAACATTGTACCAAGTACTCAACAATACCCCCACGAGAAGGGTAAGCAGAGGCAAGTTTAGCCAAGGAATAACCACTAAGTAGGGCAATAATTCCTCCAAAAATAAAAGAAATCCATACTAAGTTTCCTGCAATAGCACCAGCTTCACCTAAAAGTACAAAGATACCAGCTCCTACCATAGAACCAATACCTAAAAATATGGCACTCCATAAGCCAAAAGCTTTTTTAGTGTTTGTGTTCATATTTTAATCTTTTAATGGTATGTATGAAAAAATCTGTCTCTAATGCTTCAAGGAGTTTAACGGTAATCACAGGGGAGAAAAATAACTCTTCTATATTATGATAAAAGAAAGTTAAATCAAAACTGTTTTTCTTAATATATTGAATTAAATCCTCATGAAGTAAACCTTCTCCTTCCATAAAATAACCCTCTACCTTAAACTCTTTTACAAAGTCCTCAAACTCTTTTTCGTTTATCTCTTTAATCTCTTCATACGACTCATAATCTACACCAGTTGGTGCAATGTTAAGATAGTCTTCTTGTACTTCAAGTATATCAAATAGGAAACGATAATCATATACAAGGTTTAGTTTACTTTTTGGGAAGATATGTTTAGCTATTGCAATAGATTTTCGAGATTCATCTTTTAACTCAATAGGTAAGACAATATTGTTGTACTCTTCTCTATCTCCTTTGTTAATCCAATAGCCACAAGAAGATTTCATAATAAGTTTAGGAGTAATATCTTCATGATAGTTACTAATAATCAAAATATGATTATCATCTTTAGTATAGGTTAGAACTCTGTCTACTGTATCGTCAATATAGACTAAAACGGCATGTTCTTTAGTTGTGTCAATCTCTTTGATTCGTTTTTGAATCTCTTTTTTTATCTTTTGTGTATCTACTTGACCTTTATGAATCTTCTCATCAGATAAAAAATAGTCAGGTATATCAAAAATAGGTTCTTCATGTACATAAAGAATCTCTAAAGTTGTGTTGTGTTGTTGTGAAAACTCCACACCTCTTTTTAGTAGTCTGTCCATTTGTTCTTCTTGATTTAGAAGAACAATAACACGTTTAAATTGATGGTGCATCTACTTTTCCTTTTTTAATAGTTTTCGTATTTTCCTGCTTCAATATCAGCTTCAATCTTTACTACCTCTTCTTTTATAATCTTTATTAAGAGTTTAGCTACTTCATTATCGTCAGCTTCAGGTACATCCCAATCTGTAAATTTCATATTTGCTTTAAAGAGGAGTTCCACCTCTTTAGAAATAGCTTTACGTCTACCCTCTAACTCTTTTTTTACTGCGTCCATTTTTTACTCCTTTTCTTTTTTTATTATATTTTCTTCCTCTAAATTATCAACAGCATAACCACCAACAATAAGGGCTATTCCATCAAAGAAGAGACTAATTCCTACAAAGAATCCAACAAGCCATAGTGATGTAAATGGCCAACCAATAAT
>JALUKJ010000057.1 GCA_027056615.1 Campylobacteraceae bacterium
ATTATATATTTTACTTTATAAAAAATTAATATTAGGATTTATTATGAATTTTCCAAAGAAAAACAGACATACTCTACTTCTATCTATCTCTTTACTTATGATAAATGCTTGTAGTTCACAGCAAGAAGTTATTTCAGTTTCAGAAGGACACTTATATAATAATAATTACGGGATAGTTCAAGACCCACATGCTAATGCCATGCTTAATGCGGAACATATTGCCATGCAGTCTCAAGTAATAGAAGATAATAATGAGGAGGAGTTTTCTCCTCCAGCAGGAACTTTTTTAGCTGAAGATTATGTTCAACCTCCAGAAAAAATTACCTATAAATATCAGTTTGACCCAAAATTTTACTCAAAAGCAGAGTGGAGAAAAATGCCATAGATAGATGAAGAGAATTACTACTCCTCTTCATCTACCTCTTGAAATTTAACTTCATCAAGGTCAATCATACCTGTACCAACAGGAATAAGACGACCAATAACAACATTCTCTTTAAGATCTTCAAGCATATCAACTGTACCTGCGATAGAAGCAGAGGTTAAGACTTTTGTTGTATCTTGAAATGATGCAGCTGAAATAATTGAGTCAGCACCTACGGCTGCCCGTGTAATACCAATAAGTAGTGGTTCTGCAATTGCAGGTTCACCAAATAACTTAATTACTTTCTCATTCTCTACATTAAATTTCTTTTTAGAGACTAAGTCCCCATCAATAAATTTAGAGTCACCACCATCAATAACTTTTACTTGACGCATCATTTGAGAGACAACAATTTCAATGTGTTTATCTGAAATATTAACCCCTTGACGACGATAAACTTTCTGTACCTCTTCCACAATATACTCATAGAGTGCTTTTTCACCTAGAGCTGCCAGAACATCATGACTAGAAATAGTACCATCAGTTAACTTCTCACCTGTGTGTACAAAATCACCTTCACTTACCACAACTGAACGCTGTTTATCAACAAACTGTTCAACAGGAGCTCCATGTTCAGGGGTAATAATAATACGTTTTTTACCTCTAAGTGGTTTACCAAAAGCAACTGAACCTGTAATTCTAGCAATGAGTGCGGGGTCTTTTGGACGACGTGCTTCAAAGAGTTCAGATACTCTTGGAAGACCTGAAGTAATATCGCTTGATTTTTGGGCAGCTTTTGGTGTTTTAGCTAAAATATCAGCAATTCCTACTTTAGCACCATCTTTAACATAGATTGATGTTTTAGGGTCAAGTCCATAAGAGATTATCTCTCCATCATCTGTAGCTAATACAATTGCAGGATTATAATTTGCAGGAATATATTCATTAAGTGTCAATCGACTCTCTCCAGTTAACTCATCAAACTGCTCAACAACAGTTACTCCTGGAATAATATCTTCAAATTTCAATGTACCATTTGCTTCAGCAATAATTGGTTCAGCATAAGGGTCCCATTCAGCAATAACAACTTGCTCTGTATGTGCTGCTTTAGCAATGGCATCTCCACGAGAAAGCATAGTATTATCATCAATTGAAATAATTGAACCCCTTGCAATATAGTGTCTTGCAGCTTCTCGTTCATTAGCATCAACAACTACAGCAAAAAGACCTTTTTCACTAATGACTTTACCATTTTTAATTCCATCATGTCTCTCAAGATAATCACCTTTTAACAAGAAGAACTTCACTGTTCCTTTAGCATCAGAATAAATATCTTGAGTAATAGGTGCACCATCTTCAACAGTCAGTTCAGAAGCAAAAGGGATACGAGCTGGAACTGACCAAGCCTCTTTAATTACTTCAATAATAGAATCACCCTCTTCTATAATCTCACCATTTTCATAAGGTAAGAAGAGTTTACCATCAACTTTTCCACCTACACCTGCAAGTTCATTAGTCTTTGCAATATCTGCTTTTCTTACTGTGTATCGTTGCTCTTTTGCACCCTGTTGAACATGTAAAATAACTTCATCATGAGCAGAGGTAATAGTTAACTTTCCTCGTGTTAAAGATTTTACTTTAGGCTCAACCAAAAGTACCCCTGCATTTCTTCTGTTAGAAACAAGTAGTTTATCCTCTGAGTTTTTGTTAACATTTAGATTATAGTAACGAATGAATCCCTCTTTGTTTGCAATAACTTGACGCTCCTCTTTACCTGAAGTTGCTGTACCACCTGTGTGGAAAGTACGAAGTGTAAGCTGTGTTCCAGGTTCTCCAATAGATTGTGCAGCAACAACTCCAACAGCTTCACCACGTTTAACAATCTTGTTTTCAGCCATGTTAAGACCATAACACTTAGCACAAATACCTTTATTAGCTTTACAAGTAACTGAAGTTCTAATACTTACAGAGCGTACACCAGATTCAGAGATAAGTCTTGCTCTACTTTCATCAATCATAGTTCCTTCACTCACCAATACTTCTGAGGTAATTGGGTCAATAATATCAGCAGCAATAACACGACCATAAACTCTATCTGAAAGAGGTTCAATAAGTTCATTACCAACATAAATATCGGAAACTTCAACACCCTCATGACTTCCACAATCGTGCATAATAACTTTAACATTTTGAGCAACGTCAATAAGTTTTCTAGTCAAGTATCCTGCACTTGCTGTTTTCATTGCTGTATCGGCAAGACCTTTTCTAGCACCATGTGTTGAAATAAAGTACTCTAACACGTTAAGACCCTCACGGAAGTTAGAGGTAATTGGTGTTTCAATAATTGAACCATCTGATTTTGCCATTAGACCCCTCATTCCTGAAAGCTGTCTAATCTGTGCAGCAGAACCCCTAGCACCTGAGTCAGCCATCATGTGAACTGAGTTAAATCCATCTTTATCTCTCTTAATCAATGCCATAAGTTCAGAAGCAACTTCATTATTGGTATCTGTCCAAATATCAATAATTTTATTATAACGCTCTTGCTCAGTTAAAAGACCTTTACCATACTGCTTTTGAATCTCAATAACATAAGCCTTAGCTTTTGTTACAGTTGACTCTTTAACTTTTGGTACTTTAATATCATCAATAGAGATAGAAACTCCTGCTTTAGTAGCATATTTAAAACCAATATCTTTTAAGTTATCTAAAAACTCAGAAGTATAAGAGATTCCACTATGAGCATAAATATAGTCAACTAATGCAGAGATATCTTTTTTCTTTAAAATTTTATTCCAATAAGATGCAGGTACATAATCAGGAATAATCGCTTTTAAGATAACTCTACCTGCTGTTGTATTGACAATTTTACTATTAATTACAGTTCTAATTTTAGCATTAAGGTCAAGTCCACCTTGCTCATTGGCAATTAAAATTTCATCAACATTCGCAAAAAGTTTATGTTGACCAACTACATCTACTTTTTCAAGAGTAAGGTAATAGAGACCTAAAATCATATCCTGAGAAGGTACAGCAATCGCTTTACCTGATGCAGGAAGAAGAATGTTCATTGAAGCCAACATCAAAATCTTCGCTTCTGCAATTGCCTCATCTGAAAGAGGAATATGAACAGCCATCTGGTCACCATCGAAGTCGGCGTTAAACGCAGCACAAACTAGAGGGTGTAACTGAATTGCTTTACCATCAATTAGTTTCGGATGGAATGCCTGAATAGACAATTTATGCAGTGTTGGTGCACGGTTAAGTAGTACAGGGTGACCATCAACAACTTCTTCAAGACACTCCCAAACTTCATTTTGCTTAGTCTCAATCATCTTTTTAGCTTGTTTAAGAGTTGTAGCATAACCACGCTCTTCAAGTTTAGCCATAACATGTGGTTTAAAGAGTTCAAGAGCCATAATTTTTGGTAATCCACACTCATCCATTTTAAGACTTGGGCCAACAACAATAACTGAACGACCAGAGAAGTCAACCCTTTTACCAAGCAAGTTTTGTCTAAAACGTCCTTGTTTTCCTTTAATCACTTCGGAGAGTGACTTAAGTGGTCTTTTATTTGCACCCTTTACAGAGTTTCCTCTTCGTCCATTGTCAAACAGTGCATCAACTGATTCTTGAAGCATTCTCTTTTCATTTCGGACAATAATTTCAGGTGCATCAAGCTCTACTAATCTTTTAAGTCTTTGGTTTCTGTTAATAACTCTTCTATAGAGGTCATTTACATCAGAAACAGCAAACTTACCACCATCAAGACTTACAAGAGGTCTAAGGTCAGGTGGCATAACAGGTAAAATAGTTAACATCATCCACTCTGGTCTATTTCCAGAGTTCAAGAAAGACTCAATAACTTTTAATCTCTTAACAATAGTCTTCTTTTTAGCCTCTGATTTAGTTGCTAAAATATCCTCTTTAAGTTGTGCAAACATATCAACAAGGTCAAGGTCTGCAAGAAGCTCTTGAACCACTTCACCACCCATTCTTGCATCAAGTCCAGCACCCTCAAAACGACTAGAGATTGATTGATACTGCTCTTCGTTAAGTACATCATATTTTGCTAAAGGAGTTGCTCCTTCAGAGTCATAACATGCTTCACCTGGGTCTTTTACAATGTATGCTTCGTAATAGAGTACACGCTCAAGGTCTTTCATCTTAACACCTAAAAGTGTACCAATTCTTGATGGCAGTGAACTTACATACCAAATATGAGCAACAGGAGCCACAAGGTCAATGTGTCCCATTCTGTTTCTTCTTACTTTAGAAGTTGTTACTTCAACTCCACATTTTTCACAAACAACACCTTTATAACGCATCTTTTTATATTTACCACAAAGACACTCATAGTCTCTTACAGGTCCAAAGGTTTTGGCACAAAAAAGACCATCTCTTTCAGGTTTTAAAGTACGATAATTAATAGTTTCTGGTTTTTTTACTTCACCATAAGACCATGACAATACTTTTTCAGGACTAGCAACTTTAAGTTGCATTGCCATAATGTCTCTTGGACGCTCCTCTTTGCTTAAATCAATCGGTACTAAATTCTCTAAAAAATCACTCATTATGCATCTACCTCTCTCTTCTTTTCAAATAAATCTACATCAAGACCAAGGGCTTGTAACTCTTTTGTAAGAACGAACATTGTCTCAGGTACACCCGATTCAGGAACACTCTCACCTTTTGTAATGGCTCTATAAGCACGTGTACGACCATCCACATCATCAGACTTAATGGTTAACATCTCTTTAAGAATATGTGAAGCACCATAAGCCTCTAATGCCCAAACTTCCATCTCTCCAAATCTCTGTCCACCAAATAGTGCTTTACCACCAACTGGTTGTTGTGTTACAAGTGAATATGGTCCAGTTGAACGTGCATGAACTTTTTCATCTACAAGGTGGTGAAGTTTTAACATGTACATATACCCCACATTAACACGCTCTAACATCTTCTCACCTGTTTTACCATCGTAAAGCTCTGTTTTACCATCACTATCCATTTTGGCTAACTCAAAGAGCTTATCAAACTCTTCATAGTTTGCACCTTCAAAAACAGGAGTTCCAAATTTTACTCCATT
>JALUKJ010000058.1 GCA_027056615.1 Campylobacteraceae bacterium
AGGTTGAAGCTCTTTTAAAAGTAGTGTTAACTCTCTTTTAGTGTTTAATGGTATTTCTAACACACTCTTTTGTCCACCAAAAGCGTAAGCATAAAGCAACTTACGAACTCGAACAGCCCGTTTAGGCGAAAGAATGTCATAAGCAATAACATACTGTTTAGACATGTCGTTGACGGTGCTTGATTTTTCGAGAATAGAGCTTTTTTGAAGGAATACTTCGTGTATCTCCTCTTGCTTCTCTTTTAACAATCGCTAACTTATGAAAATTTCTTGGGGTCATTGACTACTCCTTATCTAATAACCTGTTTATCTGCTTTTGTACCATCCGTGTCTCACCATTGGCAACCTTTAAACGCTCTTTTAACTCTTTGATATTTTGCTGTAGTATATCTTTTGTAGAAAAGAGTTTTTTACGTGAAGTTATCACAAGATTAATCTCTTTTTGCAATTCTCTTTTTTTAACTCTACTATCACTTAAGTTTTTCTTTGTAAATAGTTTAGACAAAATTTTTTTTGACTTTTTAATAGTGTTATTAATATCTTGAAAAGCTTGTTGGGTCTCCTTTAGTTCAGAATAGATAGCATTACCCACTTTCTGCTTTGCTCTTTTAACTTTAAAGAGTTTATCTAATGCATCTTTTTTACGAGCATGTTTTGCCTTATGCTCTAACCACTCCTCAGCTTCATCACACGCATCATCATACTCTCTTCTAGCTCTTGCATTACTAGAACTAGCATCATCTAAAAGATACGCACCTAATCCTACAACGGCTAATGCTATATATGGCAACATCTTATTCTCCTATCAATTTTGTATTAGGGTCAAAGTGACTCATCATATTTAACTTTTGAATGGCTTGGTCACTCTCTTGAGCCAATAGTTCATTTGTTTTTAAAATTAAAGTTGGAATAGTTAATCTAAACTCAGCAGAAATACTATTGTCGCTTAACATATTCATATATTTATCAATCTGTTTTAAAAGTTTTTTCTTAGCTTTAGCACTATTTTTCAAATCTTTAGCAATAGTGTTTAAACGCTTCATCTCTTTTTTAAACTGTTTATTATTTGTGTCAAGTTCTTTTTTTAGTTGGGCATCAATCTGTTTACCCATAATCTTTGCCTGAGCTTTTACTTTTTTGGTCTCATGCTCAATCATGGCTGTTTCACGCTTATAGTCAAAATATTTACCAAAAGTATTTCCTACAAAATCTAAAGGAGCATAAACTTTATTTATAGTTGGAAGAGAGCTTTCTATAGTAGTCATTGTATTTTTCATAAAAAATCCTTTTTGATTGATATTTAATAACCGTATTATAGATTTTTTTAAGGACAGAATGTGTCTATTTGGAGAGAGTTTATAGTTTTAGGGGAAAAATAATTATATTAAGCCTAACGCCCTTTGTAACTTTTTTTTAAAGGCATCTTGTAACTCTTGTGGTTTTAAAACTATCAAATCAGGCAACCACTTCTGAACAAAAGGCAACACCTCTAACTCTTGG
>JALUKJ010000059.1 GCA_027056615.1 Campylobacteraceae bacterium
TTGGCACAAAAGCATTTCCCTAATCTATTTACTAGATTAGGAGTATGAGGTATTAATCATCGTTTCCAATGGCTATCCCTCTCCAAGAGGCAAATTAACTATACATTACTCACCCGTTCGCCACTCGTCAGCATTCCGAAGAATCTGTTACCGTTCGACTTGCATGTGTTAAGCACGCCGCCAGCGTTCACTCTGAGCCAGGATCAAACTCTCCATTAAAATGGAAATAAGTTTAAACCTATTTCAAAGAATCACTTAAAAATTTCTAATTAAGTTTCTCTTTTTGTCGTATTTTTATTTAAAAAAATATCGAAAAAAACTCAAATAGACGTTTGTTTTGTTTTCTTATATTTAGTTGTTAAAGACCACTTAAAAACTTTGGTTTCTTTCTGACTTAAACTCTAAGTCGTCCCCAATGTTCTTGGACGCGTATTATAGAGAAATCACACATAGATGTCAAGGGTTTTTTGAAATTTGTGTGAAATTTGTGTAGATTTTTTCTTTTTGTTATTTAAAATACAATTGTTTTATTTCCATGCACAAAGACTCTATCATTTAAAACATAGCTCAAAGCCCGAGATAACACTATCTTCTCAACATCTCGCCCTGCTCTTTGCATGTCTTTCCACTCTAAACGATGATTGACAGGAATTACATCTTGAGCAATAATTGGACCTTCATCTAAATCATCAGTAACAAAGTGTGCTGTAGCTCCAATAATCTTTACACCTCGTTTATATGCTTGTTTATATGGGTTAGCCCCAATAAATGCAGGTAAGAAAGAGTGATGAATATTTATAATCTGTTTTGGATATGCTTTTACAAAGTTAGAAGTTAGTATTCTCATATATTTTGCAAGAACGATTAAGTCAAACTCATGCTGATTAATTAAATCCATAATATGAGATTCATGCTCTTCTCTATTCATTCCATCTGCTGATACATAAAAGAAAGGAATATCAAACCGACGGACTAAATGTTCTAAAGTATCATGATTAGCAATAACTGCTTCTATATCTGAATCTAACTCTCCTGCTTCATGTCGAACCAAAATATCTCCCAAGGCATGAGACTCTTTTGTGGCTAAAATAACAATTTTTTTCTTCTTTGGCTCAATAACCTTTAAATTAGCATCCTTAGGTACAACAGCTACTAATGCATCTCTTAACTCTTCAATCTCAAAGTGACCTGTTACGACCGTACGCATAAAAAACTTACCCTGCTCTTTGTCAACAAACTCACGGTTATTCTCAATATTTAAATCTCTATCATAAAATACTTTTGAGATTTTATATACCAATCCCTTAGCATCATCACAATCTATTAATACTCTTACTCTATTATTCATTTTTATCCTATAGTCAATAATTGGTGAAATTATACCAACTTTTTAAATAAGCTTTTGAGATAACTCTTCCCATTGCTCTTTTAATTCATTATACCCTGCTTCATAAGCCATCTCGATTTCAGAAAATTCAAATAGGTGCATATTGGCAACTCCCTTAACTTCAAAAAAAGCATCGGTTAACTTTTTTGAGGGCATTGAGTTTGAACGTATCATAATAAGAATAGAGCGAATCATCAAAGATTTAAAAGAGTCTAAGTTCTCTCCTCTTAAAGGATTAATATTGATAGCAAGATTCTTTTCATAATACTTCTTTAGAGGCTTTACAGGTAAGTTATCTGAAAAGCCTCCATCTATATAAGAGTGCTTTCCAATTTTCTTAGCACGAAACAAGGGAGTAATTGTCGAAGAGGCAATGGTATATTCAATAGGATTTCCTTTATATATGTAAGTACTCTCTCCATTATCAATATTGGTTACACAAGTATATAGTGGAATTTTTAACTCATCATAACTACTAACCCCCACGGTCTCAAAGAGCTTTTGCTCTAAGGCATCCATTTTAAAAACCCCAACATCTCCACTTGCCCAAACAAAAAGCTCTTTTTTCTCTAAACTTTTTAAAAAGTTTAACATATCATCACTCTTCAGTCCTGAGGCTAAAAAAAGCCCTACAATTGCCCCTGCACTAGAACCAGAAACAGCAGTTACGTCTACACCCTGCTCTTCTAAAAATTTAATTGCCCCAACATGAGCCGCACCACGAAGACCACCACCACTTAAACTTAATGTTATTTTCATAATTTTTTTATCTTCTTTTTTAGCTATAATATCAAAAAATAACCTACAAGGGTATAATACGTGAAAAAAGTATTTAAAATTAAACAAGATAAACTGAAGCCTGATAGAGCTGTCGATGCCATTAAAAATGAGCTTAGAAAATATATTAAGCGTGAAAAGAAGAAAGATTTACCAAATAAAAAGACCATGTATTGGGATTTTGAATGTAAATTTGGAAAAAGCCAAGAGTTTGCCCTTGATTATGATTTTGACCATATTATTACAGAGTTATCAAATGTTGTTTTAGCAGGTTGGGATGAGTGTTATATTGAGATTGTAGCGAAAGCTGTAGATAAACCTCTAAAAGAAGAGGAAGAATAAACCTTATTTTTTATTGGTGCGATAGCAATCGCACCCTACAAATATTATTTTGAAACATATTTAGCGATAATATCACCAATCTCTGAACAAGAACAAATCTCTTTAGCATCATAAGCTCCTAAGTCTCCAGTACGGTAACCTTGTGCTAAAGATTTCTTAACTGCTTCATCAATCTTATCGGCAGCCTCAGCCTCATTTAAAGCATAACGCAACATCATAGAAACTGATGATATGGTTGCTAAAGGGTTTGCAATTCCTTGACCTGCAATGTCTGGAGCAGAGCCATGAATTGGCTCATAGAGTCCAACACCTTTACCTGTACTAGCACTTGGTAAAAGCCCAATAGAACCACTAAGCATACTCGCAGCATCTGAGAGAATATCACCAAAAATATTTCCTGTTAAGATAACATCGAACTGTTTTGGATTTCTAATAAGTTGCATCGCAGCGTTGTCTACATACATATGTGTAAGCTCAACTTCTGGGTACTCTTTTGCAACTTCAATTACAGTTTCACGCCAAAATTGACTTACTTCAAGTACATTAGCTTTGTCTACAGAACAGATTCTTTTGTCTCGTTTCATTGCAATTTCAAAAGCAACATGAGCAATTCTCTCTACTTCATTACGACTATATACCATAGTATTGTAAGCTCTATCATCTTCTAGCTCTCTTGGTTGCCCAAAATAGATACCACCTGTAAGTTCACGAACTACCATAATATCAACACCTTTAACCACATCAGCTTTAAGTGTTGAAGCATTAACCAATTCATCATAAACAATAGCAGGACGAAGATTAGCAAAAGTTCCCATCTCTTTTCTTAGTGCCAACAAACCAGACTCTGGACGTAGATGACGCTCTAAATTATCCCATTTAGGTCCACCAATAGCACCAAAAAGTACAGCATCACACTGCTTAACCCCTTGAATAGTCTCATCAGGAAGAGGAACACCTGTTGCATCAATAGCAGAACCACCCATAAGCATCTCATGATACGATATATTAAAGCCTTCAGAAGCAGAGAGTGCATCTAAAACTTTAATTGCCTCATCAACAATCTCTGGACCAATTCCATCACCTTTAATAACACCAATTTTATAATTTCTACCCATCTTTACGCCTTACTTTCTGCTATCTCTTTTTTGGCAAATGCTATTAATCCACCTGCATCTACCAACTCTTGCATAAACGCAGGAATAGGAGAAAATTTATAAGTTTTTGCTTGTGTAATATTTATAACTTCTCCTCTGTCCATATCTACTTTTACGGTGTCACCTTCATCTATTTCAGCCGACTCTTCAAGCTCAAAAATAGGAAGCCCCATATTAAAAGCATTACGGTAAAAAATACGTGCAAATGTAGGAGCAATCACAGCTGAAACCCCTGCAGCCTTAAGTGCTATGGGAGCATGTTCACGACTTGAACCACAACCAAAATTCTCTCCAGCAACAATAATGTCACCCTCACTCATTTTATTAACAAACTCTGGGTCTGCATCTTCCATAACATGTTTAGCCAAAGCACTTGGCTCACTTGTATTGAGGTATCTCGCAGCAATAATTAAATCGGTGTCAATATGGTCACCAAATTTCCAAACTTTACCTTGCAAAGTTCCATCCTTTATAAAAAGGGGTTAACCCTAGTAATATGGTTGGGATTATAGCTAAAAGCTACTAAAAAAACTTAATCAATACTTCTCAACTCTAGCATCAGACTTACAAATATCACCATTGTCATAAATCTTAATTTTCTCAGCCTTTACCCCTCGCCCCTCAACATCAAGTTCAAAAACTATCAACTGAAAAATAGCTTGGCACTTTTAAAATAAAAATGCAAGGTACCAAAGTAGAGGGGAAAATCTATGGTACTTTGGAGAAGCCTCAAGTTAAGATTGAGACTAAATTCTTTACCATACCTAATAAACAGATGGATAGTTGGTTAAAAGAAAACTATCTTCACTAAAGATTGTCTTCAATGTTCTTAATACGCTCGTGAGCTGTTGGGTGCATCATCAAAATAGGTGCATTTAAATATTGAAGTTTTTCTAAAGTATCAACAGCTACTTTCTTTTTAATACCATATTTTTTAAGAACTTTTATAGCAAACTTATCAGCTTCAAACTCATCATCCTTTTGAAACTCTGATTTTCTCATACTCGAAGTCACACTAGATAAAACACCGTTAGCAGAAGAGCCAACTGTCTCTCCACTCATGTCAATAGCATCTTCTAAAGCATACATAGAGTGTGCTTTTCTGTAACTAGATTTATGGTCTTTATTTGCTATATGTGCAATTTCATGTGCCATTAAAAATAGCAACTGATTATCGTCTAACAGCTCAATCACTCCACTGTTTACCCGAATAGCTCCATTAGACTTTGAAAAAATATATAAAAAAGGATTCATATAAACTTTTACATCTAAAGTAACTTCTAAATCTTTAGGAAGAGGAATCTTTTTCATAACCTTTTGTAAATCTAAATAATATTGGTCAATATCTTTAGCAACAGTTTGGTTCTCATCCCATTTAGCAATATCTTCAGCATCCTCTTTATACATCTCTTCATCTGAAACCAAAGCTGCACGAGAGAGTTCAGCCGCCGATTTTACAGCAGACTCCATTGGGTCAGCTATAATATCAGGTAATTTATCAACAGCATCTACCATCTTCTTCTCTTGCTTATCTATATCAATTTTATCTGATATATCATTTAATACTTCATCAATCTTGTCAGTAGGTAAAATATCGGTCATTCTGTCCCAATAACTTTTATCTTCATCAGCAAATAGACTGCTACTCAAACATGCCAATACAGCAGTAGAAATAATGATTCTTTTCATGGTTTACTCCTAAACATATAACTATTATCTATAGGATAGCATAGTTTAAAAAATTATACAGTTTAATTTGTTTTTTTTATGTAATTTTATCA
>JALUKJ010000060.1 GCA_027056615.1 Campylobacteraceae bacterium
GTTAAAGATTTATATTACTATTATTTAAAATATTTTTAAATAATATACTTATATTTATAATATAGCTAATAATAAAAAATATAATATAACATAAGCTGTTAATTATAAAACTTCTGTTATAATTTTTTCAATGATTAGTTTAAAAGAGAATATTAATAATTTTTTATTCTACATAAAAAAGGTTAACCCCCTTATACGTAATACAATATAAAAAGAATAAGATATAAGTAAGATAGGAGACACAATGCAAAATCAACCGTATGTAACAATTACCCATTATAAAGAGAGAGAGTTCTTTTTTCTCAATTATGCAATTCAGACTAAAGATGGATTTATCCCTAAAGAGATTGAGCAGTTTCATGAGAGTGAAAAAGATAAGTTTATAGAGAGAATACGCCAGTTACAAAAAAAGTATCCTAAAAATCAAGTAATTTCTCTCTCTCTCTCTTTTAATCAAGTTGTTAAAGATAAAGAGGAACCCAACAAAGCATGTGCAAAAATTTTTAAAGAGAACTATGTAATTCAAGATAAGATAGATATTGGTAATATACCTGCTACACTCTACTTTTCTCCATTTGCTGTTCTATATGAGGAGTATAAAGATAAGTTAGATGATAAGCTAACACTACTTATTGGACTCTTTGACCGTAAACTCTATATTATGTTTGCCACAGCAGATAAAATTCAGCAGAGTTGGATTATTGGAACACGAGGTTTAACCGAAAAGCAGGTTGCAGGTAGAGTTTATAAAAGTATGAAAGCCTACTATAAAATCTCCTATAAGTTTGCAGACCAAGTTGAGATGTTGGTTAATGATGACTCTCCTAAGTTACTGAAAGTATTAAGAGAAGAGCTGTCAATGAGTATTGTACCCACTCAAAAGACTATTCACTATCTTCTACACCAGATGGGTGCAGAGCAGAGTCGTTTTATGAGTAGTTTTATTAAATCTTACCTATCTGTGGCACAACCTCAAGAAGCATTGAAAGTTGAAAAAGAGCAGAAACCTCTTCCCCTTAAGGAAAATTTAGAAGATATTGCACTAAATAGTCTTGATGATATTCGTTTAAATAATTCCTCTGATGAAGTTAACGATTCTAAACTAAAATCAACTCTATCATCTAGTAGTGGAAGAGTCTTAGATAAAAAAGTGCCTCTATCTTTATTATCTTTTATTACTCTACTTTTTGTTTTATTAGTAGGAGGATATTTTACTATGCAAGATAAAGCATTGGAGGAGAAGATAAATCTTGTTTCCTCTCAATCACTTGCACAAAGTAATAATACACTCTTATCTATGACTACCAAAGATGTTTTTAGTGCAATGGGAAAAAATGCTGAACTCCAATCAGCTACTATCTCTCCAGATAATATTGAACTAAAAGGTGTAGTCTGGGGAATAGAACCTCTCAGAAATTCACTTGACGAACGTTTTCCTAATGGTGAATTTGTTATTAAACCACTTGAAAATTTTATGACAGAGTTTTCATTTAAATCGAAAGTATAAGAGGAGCATTTAATGTTAGAAAGTTTAAAAAATCAATCAGTTGTTACAAAGGTAGTATATCTATTAGCACTATTACTATTTATTTTGTGGGTTATACCATCTATGGTCTCTTACTATTCAGATATGGAGAACTATAAAGGGAGTCAACAAGAGATTGCTAAACTCTCATCTAAATATGGTGTAGATGTTGATACAAAAGTATTTACTAAAGAGTTGTTTCAAGAAAATAGTGAGAAGATTTTTAAAAAGGTTACTATAGAAAAACTTGATGAGAAGAGATATATTATTAATATTACTATAAAAAAAGAGGAGTTAAAAAACTTTCATAACTTTATTGATACCCTATCTTTACGTTACTATGTTCAGATTGAGGGCGAGTTGAAGTTTAAAGCTAAAGATGATACGGTTAATGTCTCTTTTATTGTTTTAGAATTATAGATATAAGGGGTAGATAGGACGCAAATATGGGCTTTGGAGTGACTTTTTTGTTAAAAATGTGTTAAAATTAGTCACGCTTTACTTCTAATATGTATACTTCATTTATAAAAACTATATTTAGGAGTAGTAATGCGTTTTCTACTATTTTTTATGCTTTTCTTTTCACTCTATGCTCAGAGTGAAACTTTAAAAATTGGGATTAAACCCTCTGAACCATGGGTGATGTATGATAAAAACAGTTCTATTGAAAATCGTAAGCCGATTGGCTTTAGTATAGACCTTTGGAATAAAATTGCCCAAGAACTCCATGTTAAGACTGAGTGGGTCTATTATGACTCTACTTCTGAATTGATTGAGGCTACTAAAGCTAAAGAGGTTGATGCTTCTATATCTGCAATTACTATTACCTCTGCTCGTGAGAAAGAGATAGATTTCTCCTCTTCTATGTATGAACTAGGATTGCAAGTAATGGTTGATGCCTCTAAATCTACCTCTTCTGTGTTGGAGCTTATGGGTAAAGAGTTAAAGAAGATGATGAATCTTGAAACTTCATTGATGTTTTTACTTTTTCTTCTTATTACTATACATCTTCGTTGGTTTGTTGACAGAAGAGATAAAAACTCTACACTTTTTTCAAAACAGTATGGCTCAGGAATTGTTGATGCCTTTTGGTGGGGGATTACTATGCTTATTACATGGGAGACACCACCAAGTAAAGGTTTAGCTAGAATAATTGATTTGATGTGGCATATTGTAGGTATTTTGGCTGTAAGTATCTTAACGGCTATTGTTACTTCTGCTTTAACAGCACAAGCCATTGGAGGTTCAATTCGTTCTGAAAAAGATTTAGCAGGTAAGTTTGTGGCAGCCGTAGCAACTGATGCACCAAGAAAATATGTTGAGAAAATTGGGGCTAATGTTATTCCTGTTAAGAGTGTAGCAGAGGGAATATCTTTAGTACGGAATGGAAAAGCAGAAGCATTAGTACATGATGGACCAAGACTTGTTTATCTTGCTAATAAAATTAATAAGCAAGAAAAAAAGAAAGTACTTCTTGTGTTGCCTTTCACTTTTAACCCTCAAAACTATGGAATTGTATTTCCAACAGGTAGTCCTTTAAAAGAGCAGGTAGATAGAATATTGTTAAGATTACGAGAAGCAAATGGTTTAGAGAAGAGTTTTCACCAGCAGTTGCAGGACAAGTGGTTGAAGAAGCAGTAATACAAAAAATCAAAGCCCTTAACTAGTACCGTTTACTTAGCATGAACGGTACTAGTTATAAAGTATGTTTTAAACATTTTATATGATTTTCTGTAAATATTTATTCTTTTTACTATATAATATATTTCTAGTAAAAAATATATTAAGGAATAAATTTATGAAACCTCTAACTCTATTACTCCTATCCACTATAAGTACTACTCTTCTTGCTAATCCATCTCTTATTGAACAAGCAAAAAAAGCAGGTTTAAAACCCATTCCTACAGATAAAAAAGAGCTTAGTAAGCTTACTGACCCTAAAGGAGTGATAACTCCTCAAAGAGTAGAGTTAGGTAAAAAGCTTTATTTTGACCCACGTGTCTCTAAAAGTGGACTTATTAGCTGTAATTGGTGCCATAATTTAGGATTAGGAGGAGTTGATGGTGTACCAAAAGCCATTGGACATAAATGGTCTCCTAATCCACACTATCTTAACTCTCCAACAGTTTACAATGCTGTATTTTTTAAAAGACAGTTTTGGAATGGACGAAGTGCTAGTTTAGAAGACCAAGCACAAGGACCTATTCAAGCAGGTGTTGAGATGGCAATGAATCATGATTTATTGGCAAAACGAATTAAGTCAATACCTGCTTATGTTGATGAATTTAAAAACTCCTATGGTCAAAATGTAAAAATAGATTTAAAAAGTATTGCAAATGCAATAGCTACATTTGAGAGAACATTAGTAACTCCATCACGTTATGATGACTTTTTAAATGGAGATAAAAAGGCACTTAGTACGCAGGAGAAAAGAGGTCTAAAGACATTTATTGACAAAGGGTGTGTAACTTGTCATAATGATATTGCCTTAGGTGGTAGCCTAAAACCATTTGAGCTTAAAGCAAAATATAAATTTAGAGATGTTGGAGATTTTCTAAAAACTAATAAGATGATAAAAGTGCCAACACTTAGAAATATTACTGAGACAGCTCCATATTTTCACAATGGTCAAATATGGAATTTACGTGATGCTATTAAAGAGATGGAAAATGTCCAAGTTGGTTATAAAGTTAGTGGCGAAAAAAAGAGTCACAATTTAGATATTAAGATTATGCCTATCTCCTTGACTAAAACAGATATCAATGATATTTTAGCATTTTTTAAATCTTTAAAGGGAAGAAAACCAACTATAATCTATCCTCAACTTCCAGAGAGCAGTGTAAATACTCCTAAGCCTATTACAGATAGTAAATAGATTTTGCTCGTTCCCATCCGTCCTCGGCAATGCCAATGAATTAAGGAATAAATATTCAAAAACTGTAGGTTCGATTTCATCGAACAGATTGTTTTATGGGCTTCAATTTTTTGTTTGATAAAATCGAACCTACAGGATTTGGGCTTAATTCAATGGCATTGCCGTCCTCGGTGGGAATGCATACGAGAGTTTTTATTTTTTATTAAATATACACTCCCACGCAGGAGTGATGGGAGCGAGAAAAAGCTCTAAAAGAATCTATAAGACAATTGGAAAGAGAGACTTGATTCAGAGTGGTCAACACTTGAATCTCCTGTATGCATATTACCTTGTTTGTCAACACCAGTAATTGTTTTCATAGTTGTGGTTGTTTTAGGAGCATAAACATAAGCCATATCTACATAGAAGTTATCTGTAAACTCATAACCACCACCTAAAGTATAGTGCTGTTCAGCTGTAGCAGGGAAACCTAAAAGATTGAAAAGGTTAAGTGCATTTCCTCCTGCTTGTGCGTAGCTTCCAGCATGAATTACAGCAGGTCCACTTTGTGCCTCTTTAATAGGATTTTTGGCGTAGTTATATCCTGCTCTAAATCGCCACTTAACATCTTTGTACTGATACCCTAAAGCATAAACATTTTGGTCTTCCCAACCAAAGTCTTTATAGCCTTTTGCATCAGACCATTTAATTTGCTTATAATCAAAAGCAAAGGTATGCTTGTCTACTTCATACCCGATACCAATACCCATTTGGGCAGGTTGTTCTAAGTGGTCATTCATTGCTTGGGAAAAAATACCAAAATCTACAAAAGGTTTAGTTGCTCTTGAGAGTTGGTTTTTATACTCCATATCAATTTTTGATTTATAGACAGCACCTAGTGTTATACCATTTTTTAGGTCATAATATGTACCTAAATTTACGCCATAACCTAAATCTTGTGCAACACCATCTCCAACATTTTTGCCATCAAAACCTTGATAGTTTATATCTAATGCACCATATTGAATAACAGGTGTTACTGCCACACCAAAAGTA
>JALUKJ010000061.1 GCA_027056615.1 Campylobacteraceae bacterium
TTTTATATTTACCTCCTCTAAAGAGTCGCAAAAGATATTTTTACAATATATGTTTGAAGGTGATGGAAGTTTCTCTAAATTAGAAAAAAATACTCTTATTGTCCAATACTCTACTCTAAGTCAAGAGTTAGCAGAAGATATTCAGTTACTTCTTTTAGAGTTTGGTATTGTTGGAAAGATAGGAAAAGTAAAAGAAAAGCAAGAGAGAAAAGTTTATCTAAATGGATTTATAAATATCTATAAATTTTATCAAAATATCAATTTTATAGCCTCTAAAAGAGCTAAATTTGAAGAGATTGTAGAGAGTGAGTTTATACGAAGAGAAGAGCATAAAGAGTCATTGACAAAAGATTATATACCATTTGTTAGTGACTATATTAGAGGTGTAGTCAATAGCTCCTATCTGAAACGACATAATCTTGATATATATGAGAGAACAGATAAAAATTTAGAGAAGATTTTAAGTGAAATAAAACTTAATTCACTTCAACAAGAGTTTTTAGAGTTTGTAGACAATAACTACTACTACGCTTCTGTCAAAAGTTGTGAGAAGACAGGAGAGCAAGATGTGGTCTACACAATAAGAGTAGATAGTGATTGTCACTCATTTGTTGCTAATGGGCTAATTAACCATAATACTGAAGCTCGTATGACCAAAATTTCAGAAGAGCTTCTTCGAGATATAGACAAAGATACAGTAGACTTTATTCCAAACTATGATGACTCTATGAAAGAGCCAGATGTTTTCCCTTCACGTATTCCTAACTTGCTTTTAAATGGTTCAAGTGGTATTGCTGTTGGTATGGCAACAAATATTCCTCCACATCGAATGGATGAACTTATGGAAGCATTACTTTATATTATTAATAATCCTGAATGTGAAGATTCGGAACTTCTCTCTATTGTAAAAGGTCCAGATTTTCCAACAGGTGGGATTATCTTTGGTAGAAAAGGGATTACTGATGCCTATACTACAGGACGAGGACGGATTAAAGTTCGTGCTAAGACACATATTGAAGAGAAGAAAAATAGAGAAGTAGTTGTTATTGATGAACTTCCTTATCAGGTTAATAAGGCTCGACTGATTGAAAATATTGCTCAACTTGTACGTGATAAGCAGATAGATGGAATCTCTGAAATTCGAGATGAATCTGACCGTGATGGAATGAGAGTTGTTATTGAACTTAAGCGTGATGCGATGAGTGATATTATATTAAATAACCTCTTTAAACAGACACAGATGCAGGTTACTTTTGGGATTATTATGTTGGCAATTACCAATAAAGAGCCAAAAGTATTTAAATTACGTGAACTTCTTGACCTATTTTTGCGTCATAGAAAAACTGTTATTATTAGAAGAACCATTTTTGAACTTGAAAAAGCACGAGCTAGAGCTCACATCTTAGAGGGTCTTAAAATTGCTGTTGATAATATTGACGAAGTAATTAGAATTATCCGTGAAAGTGAAGACACAGAGAGAGCTAAAATGAACTTGATGACCTCATTTTCTCTTTCGGAGATTCAAGCAACAGCTATCTTAGAGATGAAATTAAGAAGACTTACAGGTCTTGAGTATGAAAAGATTGAAAATGAGTTAAAAGAGCTTTATGACTTAATAGAGTACTTAGAGTCTATTCTAAAAAGTGAAGAGATTCTTAATGGAATTATTACAGAAGAGCTTAGAGAGATTGCAGATAACTTTAAAAGTGAGCGAAGAACTGAGATTATTGATGATTATGATGATATTGATATTGAAGACTTAATTCCAAATGAACCAATGGTTGTTACAATTACTCACCGTGGGTACATTAAACGTGTTGCTGTTAAACAGTATGAGAAGCAAAAGCGTGGTGGAAAAGGGAAGATTGCTGTAACAACACATGATGATGACTTTATTGAGCAGTTTTTTATCTCTTCTACACATGATACTTTAATGTTTGTAACTGATATGGGGCAACTCTATTGGCTAAAAGTTTATAGAATTCCTGAGGGGTCACGAACAGCTAAAGGTAAGGCTGTTGTCAATCTTATTAATCTTAAAAAAGATGAAAAGATTATGTCGATTATCCCAACAACAGACTTTCATGAAGACAAGAGTCTTGCTTTCTTTACTAAAAATGGTATTGTGAAACGTACCAATTTAAAAGAGTACTCAAACATTAGAACCAATGGTGTTCGAGCGATTAATTTAGATGAAGATGATGCAATTGTTACGGCTAAA
This sequence comes from Campylobacteraceae bacterium, assembly GCA_027056615.1. Classification (GTDB taxonomy): domain Bacteria; phylum Campylobacterota; class Campylobacteria; order Campylobacterales; family Sulfurovaceae; genus UBA1140. The sequence goes on from JALUKJ010000061.1 coordinate 2,222, forward strand.
ATTGTAATGCCTGAAATAAAATGGCTCTTTGTAACCACTAAAAAAGGTCAATGTATACGATTTAAAGTAGAAGATGTAAGAGAGATTGGTCGTGTGGCACGGGGTGTTTCTGCAATTAAGTTTAAGATAGATGGTGATTTTGTTTGTGGTGCTACAACCATAGAAGATGAAGATTCTGAACTATTGATGTTAAGTGAAAAAGGTATTGGTAAACGTACAACAGCTTCTGAATACCGAGAACAGAGCCGTGCAGGTAAAGGGGTTATAAGCATGAAACTCTCTTCTAAAACAGGTGATGTTGTTGGTGTGGTTCTTGTTGAAGAGGACAAAGATATGATGTGTCTTACAAGTATTGGTAAGATGATTCGTGTAGACATGCAGAGCATTAGAAAAGCAGGGCGTAACACTTCTGGTGTTAAGATTGTGAATGTAGAGAAAAAAGATATTGTTGTTAGTATGGCAAAATGTCCAAAAGAAGAGGCAGAAAAGCCTGATGTTGTTAATGATGAAGGTTTAGATGATGCTTTGGAGTAGATAATTTTCTACTCCTTGTTCACTGGAATTAAATTTAATGGAGAAATAGCAGAGCTAAACTATATTCTCTCTTGTTGAATAGGAAAAGTCTCTACAGATTCTTATCGCACCTTATGGTTGTATTTGTTTATTTTTTTAACCCCTGAACAAAACGTTTAATACGCTTAACACCCTCTCTTATAGTCTCAATATCAGTAGCATAAGAGAATCTAAAGTAACCCTCTGAACCAAAACCAACACCAGGAACAACAGCTACACCTTCTGCTTCTAGTAAATCTTTACAAAATTGCATAGAGTCGTTTGAGACCTCTTTAATATTTACAAAGAGATAAAATGCACCATTTGGTTTGACTACGCTAAGCCCATCAACTCCATTAAAAAGCTCAACAGCTTCGTTACAACGCTCTTCAAAGGCGACTCTCATCTCTTCTACCTCTTTGTCAATAGTTCCATCAAGACCTACAATGGCTGCATCTTGGGTAATGGAGTTTATATTTGAGGTACTTTGAGATTGCAATTTGTTTACTACATCAATTAGCTCTGTTTTAGCAGATGCCATGTATCCAAAACGCCAACCTGTCATGGCCGCTGATTTACTTAGTCCATTGATTGTTATGGTTCGCTCAAACATATCATCTGAAATACTTGCTGTTGCTACAAATTTGGTATCTCCAAAAACTAGCTTTTCATACATCTCATCTGAAGCTACAAGTACTTTAGTATCTTTTAAAACTTCTGCTAAAGCCTCTAACTCCTCTTTTGAGTAGACAGCTCCTGTTGGGTTTGATGGAGAGGTTAGAACTAAAAGTTTAGTTTTAGGAGTAATAGCATCTTTTAACTGTTTGGCTGTAATCTTAAATCCACTCTCATCAGTAGTATCAATAATTACCGAAGTACCACCAGCATATTTAACAAGTTCAGGATAAGTTACCCAATAAGGAGCAGGAATAATTACTTCATCACCCTCATCTATAAGTGCTTGAAACAGGTTAAACAAAGAGTGTTTTGCACCATTATTAGTCTGAATTTGGTTAGTTGTATAGGTTAAGCCATTCTCTCTTTTGAGTTTATTCGCAACAGCTTTTAAAAGCTCAGGAGTACCAGGAACAGCAGTATATTTTGTATGCCCCTCATCAAGTGCTTTTTTAGCAGCATTTTTAACAGCAATAGGTGTGTCAAAGTCTGGTTCTCCAGCAGAGAAAGAGATAACATCTTTACCCTCTGCTTTTAGTTCTCTAGCAAGTGTAGAGATAGCAATGGTTAAAGAAGCTGAAAGTGTTTGAATACGTTTTGAAAGCATGATGTAAGCCCTTGTTTTTTGATAGAGTTCGTTATGTCGAAATCTTAAAAGTATACTAAAAATTAATTAAATATTTAGTAGAACTTATAATTTACCTCATAGATTTAATAAAGCTTGAGTAGATTTCAGTAAGTTCATGGTCTTCTTTCTCCATAAGTTTAACATCACCTGTTTTGACAGTCTCCTCTAAAACAGCAATGCGTTTAAAGAGATAGTTTAGTACCTCTTTTGTAATGTCTGGTAGCATATCATGACGAAGCTCTTCATTTTTTGTATCACAACTAATAATTCTAGCAGGAACACCAACAGCAGTTGCACAACAAGGAACATCTTTAACTACAACAGAGTTTGCTCCAATCTTTGCATTGTTTCCAAGTGTAATATTTCCTAAAACTTTAGCTCCTGCTCCAATGACTACATTGTTTCCTACCGTTGGGTGACGTTTACCTGAAGAGGTACTAACCCCACCTAGTGTAACTTGTTGATAGATAATAACATCATTACCAATAACAGCAGTCTCTCCAATTACTACCCCTGTAGCATGGTCAATAAATAGCCGTTTTCCAATTTGGGCAGCAGGGTGAATATCTACTGTAGTTATAAAACGGCTTACTCCTGAGATAAAACGAGGAATAAAACGTAAGCCTTTTTTGTATAGGTAGTGTGCAAATCGGTGAAAAAATAAAGCCCATAGACCAGGGTAGTTGAAAAAAATCTCAAATACCGAGTGCAAAGCAGGGTCATTACGTTTAATATTCCAAAAATCTTCTTTTATATTTTTAAATGGGTTCAACTCTTTTCCTAAATCTAATTTTCGTTATTAGCTTGTATGGTCTTAAGATAACTATTTTCGCTTAAATATAGATATAGTTTTCCTAATAATTCTCGTTTTTGATATGAATTGATAAGAGATGAAGCTTCAATCTGCTGTTTTAGCTTTTTATCTAGATAGTTTCTATCATAATCTAAATCTTCTAAAACATCCATAATATTTTGAGACTCTATTAGTTTTTCAAGTTGAAAGTTACCCTCTTTATTAAAATTTACAACTACTTCTGTTGGGTGGGTAAATAGGTTATGTTTCATTCCTAAAACCTCTTGGTATGCTCCTGTCAAAAAGAAAGCTAAAAAATATTCATCTTTAGTTACATCAACATTATGTAGATATAGAGGTGTTTTCTCATCAAAAGCAATTTCACCATCGGAGTCACAAGTAATGTCCCAAATTGTAGCAGGGTTTGTAGGTTGGGTATCTAGTTTATCAATAGGCATCATGGGGAAGTGCTGTTGCAATCCCCAAAAGTCAGCCAACGATTGAAAAGCAGAGAAGTTAACTAAATAACGCTCTTGAATTTTATTTTGTAGTCGTTGTAGTTCACTTAGAGCCATATCACTTAATAGAACTATGGACTTTTTAATAATTAGGTTTACTAGTATCTCACAGTTAGAACGGTCTTCAAGGTCAATATATCCTAAATCAAATAGAGTTAAAAGACTCTCCATATGGTCGAGTGCGTCGTGTAGATATTCTCTTGCATTTTTATGATTTATTGAACTCCAAAGTGCATAAAGTTCAGTAATAAGTGGAGGATTTTTCTCTTTTAGTCTAAGTGATTTTTCTTGATAGTCTTGAGAGAATAGCTCTAATACAGGAGCAATTAGTACTGAGTGAGAGGAAGCAATAAAACGACCTGATTCAGTAAAGATGTCAGGCTCATCTATTTTTTTGTTTTTTGCTATCTCTTTAATTAAAAAAACAACATCGTTTGCAAACTCTCCAAGGGTGTAATTTATCTCTTTTGTTTGTGAGTGTTGAGAGTACTCTACTGCTAATCCACCACCAATATTAATAGCACAGAGTGCATAGGCTCCACGTTTTTTAAGGTCAGCATATATATTTCCTACTTCACGTAGAGCTTTTTTTAGTGGATTTATTTCGGACATTTGAGAACCAATATGAAAATGAATCATCCAAAGTTTTTCAAGTAGATTATGTTTTCTCATAAGGTCATACGCTTCTAAAAGCTCAGTAGAACTTAGTCCAAATTTAGAGCTATATCCCCCACTCTTTGCCCAGATACCAATGCCTGAGCTATGTAGCCTAATACGCACTCCAATCTTAGGAATAATTGCCATATTGAACTCTTTTTTAACATCAATAATAGTCTTCAACTCTCCAAGACCCTCAATAGTAATCGTAATATTATGTCCCATATTAGAAGCAATAAAACATAGAGAAATCATCTCTTTATCTTTAAAACCATTAACTGTAATAGGCGCACCTAATGGAGTATGTGTCATTGCAACAATTAGTTCTGCTTTACTTCCTGCCTCTAAGCCATAGTTGTACTCTTTTGAAACATCCATAAGTGAGTTTACAAAGTTAGGGAATTGGTTAACTTTTAAAGGAAAAACAGCTTGAAAACTACCTTGGTAGTTAAACTCTTTTCTAGCACGATGAAACTCACTATAAAGGATATCTATCTGTTTCTTAATTAGATGAGGGAATCGAAGTAGAAGAGGACCTTTGTAGCCTCTCTCTCTTACACTTGAGGTAATTTCTAGCAGTGATGGGTTGTTTGCATGATTAATATTTACAGTGCTATTTTTTATAATAAAATTGTTATCTCCCCAAATATCTATACCATAATCTTTCTCCATTTTTTCTCCTCTAAAATAAAAATATTATTATATCTAGTATATTTGTGTATAATTTTAAAAAGTAAGATTAGGATAGAAATGAAAAATATTATTGCTATTGATTTGGGTTCAAATAGTTTACGAATTTTAAAGATGAACTGTGAGACAAAAGAGCGTTTAGGTAAGTTTCATAAAACTGTAAAGACAGCTGATGGGTTGAGTCATTCAGGGCTTATCTCTAAAGAGGCAGTAGAGCGTGTGATTTTTGCACTAAATGAAGCAAAAACAAAACTTGATTTTAGTGATGCAAGAGTAAAAGCTGTAACAACAGAAGCAATTCGTCAAGCAAATAATAGCGATGAGGTTTTAAAAACAATTCAAGAGCAGACGGATATAATCTTTGAAGTGATAGATGGAGAACGAGAAGCCCTTTATGCCTTAACAGCTATTGAAGAGCGTTTAAAGCTTTTAGGTAAATTACCAAAGAGCTTTATGATGGCAGATATTGGAGGTGGCTCAACTGAACTACTATTTCACTATAAAGATGGAAAAACATTCTCAAAGAGTTTTCCAGTAGGAATTGTAACGTTAACACAAACATTTAAAACACTACCAGAGATAGCCAATGCTATACCAGCGTTGATGAATTCAATGAAACACTATTTTGATGAGGTTACTACCGAACATGGAGAGGTGGAGCTTTTTATTGCAATAGCAGGAACACCTACAACGGTAGCTGCAATGAAGTTAGGTATGGAGTATGAGACTTATGATGCTCAAAAAATTCATGGTACAAGACTTTCTCAAAAAGATTTAGTAGAACAACTAATGAAACTACTAGATATGAATCAAGAGGAGCGTGTAAGAGCAGTTGGTGTAGGGCGTGATGATTTGATTGCTTCGGGTATATTGATATATGATGAACTATATAATATTAGTGGATTTAAAGAGACTATGGTAATAGATGATGGAATTAGAGAGGGTGTAGCCTTTTCAATATGCAAAAAAGGGTAGGGTGTAGTCCCCTGACTACGCCGTAAAAATATGTACTTACCCCAAATAATAAAAATTATATCAGCAGAGATAAAAGAGCTAAATGCTAAAGCCATTGTAGTAGGTGGAGCAGTGCGTGACCATTTTTTAGACTTACCTAATAAAGATTATGATATTGAAGTTTATGGTTTAGATAAGATTGAAACTTTAGAGAGGCTTCTTTTAGAATATGGTTCTGTTAATTTTGTAGGTAAAAGTTTTGGAATTTTAAAGTTTAGATATGAGAAAGAGGAGTATGACTTCTCATTTCCAAGACGAGAGCAAAAAGTATCTATAGGTCATAAAGGATTTGATGTTGTATGTGATGGCTTTATGAGCTTTAAAGAGGCATCTTTTCGTAGAGATTTTACTGTAAATGCACTTGGTTATGATATAGAAGAGAAGAGCTTTTTAGACCCTTTTGGAGCAAAAGAGGATATGGAGTCTAAAATATTACGACATATAAACTCTAAAACATTTATAGAAGACCCTCTCCGTGTCTATCGAGCTGTGCAGTTCTCTGCTAGATTTGGTTACACCTTAGATAAAGATACATTTCAACTCTGTTACAATATGGTAAAAGATGGGCTACTTGATGAACTACCAAAAGAGAGAGTATATGAAGAGTTTAAAAAGTTACTTTTAAAATCACCAAAGCCTTCTATTGGTTTTGAGCTTATGAGAGAGTTGGGGATAATACAGAGGTATTTCCCTGAGCTTCATGCACTCATTGGTGTACCACAAAGTCCCATTTGGCATCCAGAGGGTGATGTATGGGTACATACGTTAATGGCTCTTGACCAAATGGTAAGTTTAAAAAGAGGTGATAAAAAACAAGATTTAAAGATGATGTTTGCCACACTCTGTCACGACTTGGGAAAAGCAACCCATACACAAATAACTCCAGAAAAAATTTCAGCCATTGGTCATGAAAAAGCAGGAGTAGAGCCTACAAAGTATTTGTTGTATAGACTTACTAATGAACATAATTTCATTGACTCTATTCTTCCTTTGGTTAAATACCACTTAGCTCCATCTATCTACTTTAGAGGAAAAGCAAAAGACTCAACCATTAGAAAGTTAGCAACTAAAGTTAATATAGAAGAGTTAGTAACAGTAGCTAGAGCCGACTTTTTAGGTCGAACAACAGAGGTTTCTCTAAAAGGTATTTATGAAGCAGGGGATTGGTTATTAAAAAAAGCAGAAGAGTTAGATGTTTATCATAAACCCTTAAAACCTCTACTTCAAGGACGAGACCTAATTAAATTAGGTTTTACTCCATCAAAAGATTTTAAGATTATTTTGAATACGGTTTATAATAAACAGTTAGAAGGTAAAATAGATAGTAAAAGTGATGCAATAGAATTTATATTAAGTTTAGAAAATAAGGAATAGTTGTGGCTAAAGTAAATAAAAAAGATATTTTAAAAAGTATTCGAGTGGCACGATGTTCTCACGTTCAATGGGTTGATTATGCAAAAGCATTGGTGAATGGATTAGAGATAACTAAAGAGCAAATTCCTTTGGAGGTAACTACTTGTGAATTTGGTCAATGGTTATATAGTGATGGTCATATTTTACTATCTATTTTTAAAAAAGAGGTGATAGAGAAATTAGAGTCAAAGCATAAATCACTTCATGATATATATATGAAGATTTTTAAAATCTATTTTAATCCCTCTAAACTCTCTTTTTGGGATAAAATATTAAAGAGACAAAAAAAGATATCAGCAACAAAAGAACATATTGCTATTCAACATTTTGTTGAGCTAGAGAAAGTATCCTTTGAGTTAATATCTTTTTTAAATCTTATTGAAAAAAAAATAGGTGCTATAGATGAAAAAAGTTTTGAGAAGTTTCTATAGATTAACGTCTTCGTGATGTTCGTTGTCCTCCTGATGATTTTTTCTCTGCATTTGTACCACCATTTCTAGCACCTCTATTATTTGAACGTGAACCTCGTCTGCCTTTAGCAAAACAGCTATCGCAGATTGAGAAACGGTAGGTAAAGTCTAAACTCTTTCCACAACGTGTACATTTTTTGACAAAGTTGCCCTGTTTTAAAGAGGCTTCAATATAGTTATTGAGTCTAACTCTTGAATCAATAGCTTTTTGTGTCTCTTTAAATAGCTCTTCAAATTTAAAAGAGAGCCATAAGTAGAGTGAAATCTCACGTACTCTATCTTCTGCATTAAGCATCATCTCATTGGTTTGTGCAACCTTTGGTAAATCACGTGGTGGAATATATTTGACAGGTTGATTTGCCTCTATCTGTTTAATATATCGGTGAAATACTGACTCAATATATGGTGAAGAGATAGAAGCAGGGGCACAAGCCAAATGAAAGCGTGTTTTTAAGTCTAAACGATACTCATCGACAATAGTTGCAATCTCTAACATAGAGTCAATATTTGCTGCCACAAAAGGACCTTCAAACTCCATGTTTTCAGCAAAGAAATTTAAGATAATAGAGAGGTTCTCTGTTTCTAAAATTTCACCAATAAGCATAACATGTTCTAAACTTGCCATTACAGAAAACGGAAGTTCTAGTTTTGGTAAAGGTTGGTAAAATTTAGAACGTATAGTCTCTAAAGCTTTAGCGTCTAATGCACCAATATATCCAACCTCTTCTAACCCATAACGTCCAGCACGTCCTGATATTTGGGCTACTTCTGTAGGTAAAAGTTCTCTTCTTCTTAAGCCATCAAATTTATTGTCTTTTGAAAAGAGTAAAGTTTTAATAGGTAAGTTTAAACCCATAGCAATAGCATCAGTCGCTACTAAAACTTCGGATTTTCCTTCTCTAAATCGTCGAGCCTCTTCACGTCGTACTTCAGGAGATAGGTTTCCATAGACTACAGAGACTTCATATTTTTGTGAAAGTTGTTGACGTAGTCCTAAAACATCTCGTCTTGAAAAAGCAATGACGGCTGTTCCTTTCTCTATCTCTTTAATTGGAGTAGGGTGAGTTAGAATTGTCAGCTCATTTTTACGTTCAAAATGTTTTACAGTTAATGGCTCTTCAAGATATTCACAAAGTTGTGTTACTGCATCTAGTGCATCTTCTGAGCCTGTTAAAATTATCTTTTTAGCAGGAGCTCCAATAAGTGCATTTGCCCATGCCCAACCACGGTCTCGGTCGTTTATCATCTGTATTTCATCTATAACACAAACATCTACATCTACTGTATTGTTCATCATTTCAATGGTAGAGCTAATATGTGTTGACTCTTCATCAATAATCTCCTCTTCACCAGTAATAAGCGAAATATTAACTCCTTTAGCTTTAAGAGTCTCATACCCCTCTAGTGCTAAAAGACGCAGAGGTGCAAGGTAATAACCTGTCTCTGCCTCTTCTAGCTCTTTAAGTGCTTGATAGGTTTTTCCAGAGTTAGTAGGTCCAACATGAAAAATAATTTCACGCTTAAGTAATCTAGCTAATGGGAAAAGATTTTTAAAATCTCGAATGGTTTTAGCTAACAACTCCTCTTTACGTTTTTTCTCCTTTAAAGGTCGAATATACTCCATAAAATGGTAAACAATACGTCGTTTGACCTTCTCTTTTATTTTAAGATTTTTAGAAGAGGTGATTTGTGGTTCAATAAATTGTAAAATGTACTTCTCTACAATCTCATCTTCTATCTCTAAGCCCTCTGCTAACTTAAATAGTTCATTTTCAATATCTTGAATGCTTTGTTCAAAATGTTTTTTCATATCTTGTTTAACAAGGGTAATATCAGCTACAATAGGGAACTGTTTCTCTTTCCAAATATGCCTATAGATAAAAGTTCGAGCATAAGAGACTACAGCAACATAAGGAAGCTCTTTTCCATAAAGAGGATAGATTTTCTCCTTAGTAATAACAATGTTATTTCCTTGCATAGTTACACGATAATCAGGGTTAACAATGGTAATAACTTCTTTAACAATTGAAAGAGGAATATCAACTTCATACAAAGAATCCTCAGGTGGCATAGAGCGAATAAGTTTAGTAACTTCACTTTGTGATAGATATTTATGTTCATTGTTGACAATCTCTAAAAAAGTTGTTATCTCTTCTTCTTTTTTAGCAATGGCAGAGACCTTAAACGCCTCTAACTCTTTTTTTATGAACTCATCATCTCCATGTATTAAAAGGTTATTATTAATAGAAGCAGTAGTGGTAAGTAACGATTTAAAAAAAGTCTCTTCATTCATAGCAAACTCATAAGAGTAGTAAAACTCCATCTCCCAAAGAGAGTTAAAGCTAATATCAAGTCTCTCTTCCCAAATCTTCATACGTTTTTGTTGACGAATATAGTTTAGCTTATTAGCAATTTTTTGGGCATTGATTTTATTGAACTTTGTATCCATAAAAGCAGAGAGTATCTGTTGCTCTTCCTCTTTATTATGTTCATATTGTTGTAATAGTGAAACAATATAAGAGACCTTGTCACTCTCATTAACTTGTACTTTTTTTAGGTTCATTTGGTCAAGATAGTTTACAATGTGTAGTCTTAGTTGAGTATTTCCCTCTGACCAAGCTTGACGTAAAGCTCTAACCATCTCTTTTTTAGTAAGCATTGCTACTTTAAGGTCAAGTAGCATTGTAAGTTCTACTAAAATATCTTCACTTAGATACTTAATCCCTTCATCAAAGGGTTCTCCACTCATTAGCTCTTTAACTTTATTGTTTATTTTGATTGTCTGTTTTTTCTTTTTTTTTGCCATATTCTTTTAATTCTTTATTTAGATTATAACATAAATAATAGTTCTAATCTCTTCTACAAGCACATTTCAGTTATAATCGCGACAATAAAAAACACTATAATTAATGGAATAACAGATGAGCGAAACCAAAAAAAATGTATATAACCCAAAAGAGATAGAGGATAGTTATTATAAACTATGGGAAGAGAGAAACTACTTTGAGATAGATGGAAATAAGTCTATTCAAAAATCAAACAGATACTTTACCATTATGATGCCTCCACCAAATGTTACAGGAAAACTACATATTGGTCACGCTTTGACCTTTACTCTTCAAGATATTATTGTACGTTATAAACGGATGGATGGTTACAAAACTTTATGGCAACCTGGGGTTGACCATGCAGGAATTGCTACTCAAAATGTGGTTGAAAAACAACTTTTAGCAGAGGGGACTACTAAAGAGGAGATAGGACGAGAAGCTTTTTTAGAACGAGCATGGCAACAAAAAGAGAACTCACAAAATGCTATTACTTCACAACTAAGAAAACTTGGAGTCTCTCCAGCGTGGAGTCGTGAGCGTTTTACTATGGATGAGGGGCTTGGAAATGCTGTGAAGAAGTCTTTTAAACAGATGTATGATAACGGCTTTATTGTTCGTGATAACTATATGATTAACTGGTGTACTCATGATGGTGCATTGAGTGATATTGAGGTAGAACACGAAGACCATATGGGGAAAATGTATCATATTAATTACCCATTAAGTGATGGTTCTGGAAATATTACTGTAGCAACGACTAGACCAGAGACATATTTTGGAGATACAGCTGTTATGGTTCACCCTGACGATGAGAGACATAACCATCTTATTGGTAAAAAGGTTAAGCTACCACTAATTGAGCGTGAAGTAGAGATTATTGCAGATAAGCATGTAGATATGGAGTTTGGAACTGGCTTTGTAAAGGTTACTCCTGCTCACGACACCAATGACTATGAAGTTGGAAAACGTCATGATTTAGAGTTTATTACTATCTTTGATGAAAAGGGAATTTTAAATGGTTATTGTGGTGAGTTTGAGGGATTAGAGAGACTTGAAGCTCGTGATGTGATTGTTAAAAAGCTTGAAGATACAGGTTTTATGGTCAAAATAGAAGACCACCCTCACCAAGTGGGTCACTGTTACCGATGTAAAAACATTGTAGAGCCATATATCTCTAAACAGTGGTTTGTTAAAAAAGAGTTTGCACAAAAAGCGATTGAAAAGGTAAACAATGGAGAAGCAGAGTTTTTCCCTAGCCACTGGATAAACTCATATAATGCATGGATGAGTGAGTTAAGAGATTGGTGTATCTCAAGACAGCTCTGGTGGGGACATCAAATTCCTGTTTTCTACTGTAATGATTGTGGTCATGAGTGGGTAGAGGAGGGTGATGCACCAACTTCTTGTGAAAAATGTAACTCTGAAAATATCTACCAAGACCCTGATGTGTTGGATACTTGGTTTAGCTCTGGTCTATGGCCTTTTTCAACTCTTGGTTGGGGAAATGGTGAGTTTGGAAAAGGCACACTTTGGAGTGAAGATGATATGAAAAACTTCTACCCAAATAACCTACTGATTACTGGTTTTGATATTCTCTTCTTTTGGGTAGCTAGAATGTTAATGATGGGTGAGAATATTACAGGTGAGTTGCCATTTAAAGACATCTATCTACACGCTTTAGTTAAAGATGAGCATGGAGAGAAGATGAGTAAGTCTAAAGGGAATGTAATTGACCCTTTAGAGACTATTGATAAGTACTCTACCGATGCACTTAGATTTACTTTGGCTGTTTTGGCTGTTCAGGGGCGAGATATTAAATTGAGTGAGGATAAACTAGAGCAGAGCCGTAACTTTACCAACAAATTGTTCAATGCGACAAACTTTTTACAGTTAAACCAAGAGCATTTTGATGACCTTGACCCTACAAATATTAAAACCCCTCTTGGGCGTTATATGTTAGCACGGTTTAATGTGGCTGTTAAAGAGACAAGAGAATTTATGGATGTTTACCGTTTTAATGATGGGGCAACTGTACTCTATCGTTTCTTATGGGGTGAGTTCTGTGACTGGGGAATTGAGCTAAGTAAAGCCTCTAAAGAGAGTGTAGCCGAGCTTGGAAGTATCTTTAAAGAGTCTATGAAGTTACTCCATCCATTTATGCCGTTTATTACTGAAAATCTCTATATGAGATTGAGTGAAGAGAGCTTAGAAGAGGGTGAGTCTATTATGGTTAAAGCCTATCCTACTGTAAGCCAAGTAGATGATGAGGTAATTAAACAGTTTGACCTTATTATGGAAGCTATTGTTTCAGTTAGACGTTGTAAAACACTTATTGATAAAGGAAACCAAAAGATAGAGAAAGCCTCTATTAAACTTCCAAGTGGTTCAGATGTAGAGATGATGAGACCATTTATCCAAAAGCTTGGAAAGGTTGAAGAGTTAAGCTTTGTAGATGAAAAAATAGCTAACTGTGTAACTGATGTTTCTGACAATTTAGAGACATTTATCTCTACAGATGATATTGATATGTCGGCAATTATTGCTAAACTTACCAAGCAAAAAGAGAAGCTTGAAAAAGAGATAGCTAAATTAAATGGTATGTTAAACAATGAACGATTTGTAGCTAATGCTCCAAAGCAGGTTATTGCTACAAATAGAAAGGCTTTAGAAGAGGCTAGTGATAAGTTAGCTAAGGTTGAAGAGGAGCTTAAGGGGTTTGCATAGCTTTTTCTTAGTAACGGAACACCTGTTTCGTTACTTTTTATTATAGAGATAACAACAAAAAAAATATTCTTCTTAAAACTTATAAAAAACATCACTTTTTTAATTATTTTTTATATCTTATAGTTATAATTGTTTTAATCTGAGTTTATCAGGTTTTTATCAAAATAAAAAAGGAAATAGGATGAACAAAATCATGTTGACATTGTTGTTTTGCTCTGCTGTTACTATGGCAAATAGTAAACAAAATAGTACTAAGAAGGAGCAAGAGATATTAATAAAAACACTACAAGAGGTTAAAGAGTTTAAAAAAGATAGGAATGAGGAGATTAAGAGACTAAAAACTGAGCTAAAATTATTAAAAAAAAACTTTAATACTATAAAACATAAAAAAAATGAAGAGATAAAAGAGTTAAAAAAAAGAGTTAGAATAAGTCATAACAAGATTATAGCCTATCAAAAATCTGAAAAAAAATTAAAAAAAGAGCTTAAAGATAAAAAAG
>JALUKJ010000062.1 GCA_027056615.1 Campylobacteraceae bacterium
TCTTTGCATAGTCGCGAAGTTGGATATGTTTTTTCATAACAGCATTATATCATAGTATTGTTTAATATTGTTTAAAATAATTTTCTATTGTTTCAGATAGTCTATTAAAAACTATATTGAAAAATACAACTCTAGGAGATTACATTCAGCTATTGGCAATAGGACACCTAATAAGGTTTATTTCAATTATATCAATAATTTGGAATTTCAAAATCAAGTGTTATGAATAGTATCATGAATTAAAAAAATAAGAGTGTTGGGTTAAGTGGTCTTAACAAAATGGGGACGTTATACTTTTAGCAGTTACTTTACCTTTGGATATATACATAACTTTCTACACAACTTAAACTAAGAGTAAAATATTACAATAACAAAAAAAGAAGAGAAGAATAATTATCAAAAAGCGATTAGAGACAAGACAAGGAGAACTGGTAAAAGGCGAGATGAATAGCAAAGTAAATGCTAAGAGTGGAATCAACCTACTGATAAAAACAGAAGGAATGAGCCAAGTACAAGCATCGTGGAGATTTTATAATAATGAGAATGTAGACTTCACATCATTAAATAATCCAATACTTACCCATGGATTAAAAGCGATTGAGAAGCAATGTGATGAGTATGTATTAAATGCCTATGATTGGTCTCATTTGGACTATAAACATCATCACAAAAAAGAAGGAAGAGTGGGGAAAAATAAGAAGAGTGGTCAGCAATTAGGTTATGACCACCAATCTTCTTTAACCATAAGTGATAGAACAGGAGAACCAATTGCACCATTGGCTCAAAATCTAAAAATAGAAGATAAAGTACTTTCCACATACAATGAAAATATAGATATGAAGCTCACTCATTTAGAGGAGGTAATTCATAGAACAAAATGGATTCGTGAAAGCCTTGGAATTACGAAAAAAGTTGTAGATGTTATAGATAGAGAGGCTGATAGTGTAGCATTCATGCGAGAGTATGAACGCAAGAAATGGCTCTATCTTCTACGAGCTAAAAACAACCATACTGTCTATGTTCCAAAGCTCGATAAAGACCTAAAACAAGGGGAATTAGCAGATAGTTTAGACAAAGGCAAGTTTGTAAAAAGTATAGAATATAGACCTAAAGGAAAGAAGAGGGAACAGGTTAAAATTTATGTCAATGAGATTGATATTGAGCTAAGAAGAGATGCTACAAAAAGTGTGATAAATTCAAAGGGGAACAAGGCTACAGAGAAAACAGCAGGAGAGCATATCAAAGCTAGGTTGGTTGTTGAGAGGCTCATCAATAAGCAAGGAAAAATTGTAGCACAATGGATATGTAAGCAATAGTGTCTCTGCTGAGAAAATTGCTACTTGGTATTATTATCGTTGGAAGATTGAGAGCTATTTCAAGCTCCTAAAATCATCTGGATTCAATCTTGAAAAGTGGCAACAAAAAAAGGCTGAAGCTATTTTTAGACGACTACTTATCTGTTCTCATGCTTGTGTTTTACTATGGAAGTTACAACAATCTAATGAAAAAAGTGCAGAGATTATGGCATGTTTCATAAGTAGTTTACACTTTGGAACCGATGGCTTTAGCCTCGCTTATTATTTTTCGGGACTAAAGTCCAATGCCAATGAATTAACGAATTAATGTTTGGAATCTGTAGGTTCGATTTCATCGAACGGATTGTTTTACGGGTTCTGATTTTTTGTTCGATGAAATCGAACCTACAGGATTTGAGCTTAATTCATTGGCATTGGACTAAAGTCTCCGATTCCTAAAAAAAGTGTAAACTACTTTTCGGTAGATATGAAGGATGCCGAGATTATTAAAAAGTTTCTTATAAAATTATCTGGTAGATTAATGGAATGGGGTAAGAACGATACAGCTCCTGCTCTATTAGCTGGTCTATGGAACTTTTTACAGATGATGGAGGTTCTTACTATCTATGATATTGATGAACTTTTTAAGATGAGAGATGATTTATCTGACATTATGGGAATCAATCTTGGGGTTGTGTAGAAAGTTATGATTATAGCTTATTTTTTATGTGCGTAACATCAGTTACCTATGAAAATTGGCACTTATTTAATTTGCATTCCTTATTTAATTGAGTCTATCTCTTTATCATCTTCAAGTAGATAGCAAAATTTTAAGCCATATAGAAATATTGCCCACGAGATATAAATCCATAAAAAGAAGAAAAGAAGAGTGCTTAAGCTTCCATAGATACTCATATAGGTTTTGTTATGTACTACATAAAATATAAATCCACTCTTAGCAATGTACCAAACTAAAGAGGCAATAAAGGAGCTAATTACTGATGCTCTAGTTGAGACTTGTCTATTTGCAGAGATTTTATAGGTCAAAAAGAAGAGTGACCAAATAATAAAAAAAGGTAAAATCTCTAAAAGATGTATGCCGTCGGTTAGCTCATGTCTGTCTAGCCTAATTTGTAGTTGTGTTGAGAGGTAAAAAGAGAGAACCAACATAACAGGAGTTAGTGTAACAAGTGTCCAATATATGCTAATAGATGACCAAAAACTACGACGTTCACACTCAAAGATGTCATTAATAATGTAATCATAGTTTTTAAAAAACATCATAGAGGCAAAAAGAACGTAGATAACTCCCATCATTCCTAATTTACCAGAGTTTGCTACAAAAGTATTGATATAAGTTAAAACCTCTTTTGAGTTAGTAGGCATAAGGTTTTCAAAAAGGAGATTTTGTATAGATTTGTAAACATCATCAAATATAGGAAGATTGGTAAATATGGAGAGAACAATAACCAAAATAGGAATAATTGAAAAAAGTGTATAGTAACTTAAACTTGCCGAGTAGTAAGAGAGTTTATCATCAAAAAGAGCTGATAGAAAATCTCTAATAAAGATGTAGTAATCTTTAATAAGTTGGCGAATTTTTATCATTTTTTTCATCTATTCCCTTTGTAGGGTGTAGTCACTGACTACACCGTCAAAATAAAATTTAAATTTTTTATATACTTAAAACATTAAAATACGGTGTAGTCGTGGACTACACCCTACTTGTGGATTAAAGTCCCATCTTCCCAGGGTTCAAAATATTGTTAGGGTCAAATGCCTTTTTAATATCTCTAAAGAGTTGAAGTTCCTGTTCATTAAAGGCAATTCCCATAAATGGAGCTTTTGAAGTTCCAATGCCATGTTCACCACTAAGTGTTCCCCCCATATTTACCACCATTTGGAAAATCTCTTCAATACACTTGTGACCCTCATCTAGTTGGCTAATGTCTATCATAACATTAACGTGAATATTTCCATCTCCTGCATGTCCAAAACATGGGATTTTAAAACCATAATTTTCACCAATAGCATATATATTTTCTAATGCTTTAGGTAGCATAGAGCGTGGTACAGAGATGTCTTCATTTAGCTTTTTGTTTCCAAAAATAGTTATGGATTGAGAGGCATTTCGTCTTGCATACCACAACTCTTTCTCTTCGTCTTCATCTTTAGCGATTTTAAACTCAACAGCACCATTAGCTTTAAAGGACTCTTCAAGTGTTTTGAGTTGAAACTCTACCTCTTCAGGCACATTTCCATCAACATCACCAACTAAAACACCACCTGCCTCTTTTGGTAGGTTAACTCCAAGCTTTTCAATAAGTGCTTCAATTACCAATTTATCTAAAAACTCCATAGCTACAGGGTTTGCCCCTGCTGAAAGTGACTTAAAGACAGCATTCATAGCATTGTCAACACTAGGGAAAATACCCATATAGGTCTTTTTAAATTTTGGTTTTGGAATAAGTTTTAGAGTAAGCTCCGTAAGAACAGCAAGAGTTCCCTCAGAGGCAATTAAAATACCTGCTACGTTATATCCTGCTACATCTTTAATGGTTCGTTTACCTGCTCTAATAATATCTCCATTGGTTCGTACAGCTTTAAGTGCCATAACATAATCTTTGGTAATCCCATACTTCGCTGCACGCATTCCACCTGCATTTTCACTTACATTTCCACCTAAGGTAGAGTACTCTTCACTAGCAGGGTCAGGTGGGTAAAATAGTCCAAGAGCTTCAACATGTTTTTGTAAATCCATATTTACCACACCAGGTTGAACTACTGCTACCATATTTTCTGTGTCTATCTCTACGATTTTATTCATGTGCTTTTCCATAGCAAGAATAATCCCACCACTAGCAGGTAACGCCCCACCTGTAAACCCAGACCCAGCACCACGAGCCGTAATAACAATACGATTATCGTTACAGTACTTTAATATTTTTGATATATCCTCTTCATCTCTAGGAAAAATAACTGCATCAGGTTCAAAACGTGTACGAGTGGCATCGTAACTATAAGCTATCATGTGAGCCTTATCATCGTAGATATTCTCTTTACCTACAATAGCTGTTAGGGCTTTTAAATATTTCTTATCTATCATCTACTTAACTCCTGATACCGATTTAAAATAGGGGGTATAATTTTTTTCTGAAAATCCAAAGACCGAGGTATCCATCTGCCCAAAACGAGCATAGAAAGGTGCCATAGCATTGGCTTGATTAACTTGCATTGGTACAGAACCTATAAACTGCTCTGAAATTGGGTCAAGAATAAGTAGTCTATTTTGTGCAATAATCAAAACTAACCCTATTTGGTTAAGTTGTGCAAATTTTTTAAGACTTTTTAGTGTGAGATGTGTTTCACCATTTTTCATAAACTCTACAGCATATGTATCAGGGTGTATCCATGTCTTTTTGTAGGTAGTTGTGATTTTTCGATAAATATCTCTATTTGGAGCAATCACCAAAGCATTATTGTAAAAATTACCAAAGATAACTCTATCACCAGCTTTAGCCTCTGTCTGTATATTTGGAATATTATCATGAGATATCGCTTCATAAGGTATTAAGGATGCATGAGAATTTCCTTGTGATATAGTTGCATGAGTAATGGCAGAGAGTCCGTTACCATAATTATGAATAACAATACCACTCATACCTTTAGGAATATTGCCAGAGAGTTGAATGTTACCATTTGAGCTTACGGTTGAAATAGTTGTAGATATGCTATTTGGAAGAGCATTGGCAAAAAGTGTATAACTTATTGCCAATAAAATAAATAAAATTTTTTGCATAGGTTTCCTTCAGACGTAGATTTTAAAATCTAATAAGTGGATTATACCCCATGTACGCTTAACATCTTTGTCTTACTAATTAATGCTCTTTTTTTAGACTAAATCATATTTTACTACACTTTAGACAAAAAAAGGAAGATTTAAAGAAAAAGGAACATCTACTGCGTTAGATTTTCTTGAATTAGCTACGGCTAGTCCTGCAAAAATCTGCCTTGTACCTGTACCTTTTTCTTATCGTTAAATTTGGGTTTACTTAGCGTGAACGGTACTAGTATTCAAAAGCTATTCAGTAGAGTCAAATTTGACTATGTAACTATAC
>JALUKJ010000063.1 GCA_027056615.1 Campylobacteraceae bacterium
AAAAAAAAAAAAATAATAAAAAAAAAAAACAACAAATCCCTAAAAAAATAGTTAATAAAAAAAAAGAGCTTCCCCCCTCAATAGTTTTTAAAAAAATTACTCCTAAAGAGTATAAATTTACTTTCCAAGATTTAGAGAAGCACTCAACAACACTACATATAAAAAACGATATTTACCATTTTTCAAATATAAAACAACCTATTGTAATGATTGTATTTTTTGCGACATGGTGTCCTCCTTGTAGAGGGGAAATTCCACACTTAAGTAATTTACAAAAAAAATTTAAAAAGTATCTCTTTATTCTCTCTAGTTTAGTTTATGATGACTGCTCCGATGAGAAATTAAAAAAATTTATTATTTCTCAAAAAGTAAGATTTTTTATTGCAAGTAAACAAGATGATAATCTACAGTTTGCAGATTTTATTACTCCTAAACTAGGTCTAACTAAGGACTTTCCTATGCCACTTATGATTCTTTTTGTTAATGGAAAATATTTTACTCATTATGAGGGGATAATGCCAGAAGAGATGATAGAGAGTGACATCAAACAAGTTCTCGAAAAAATAGATAATTAAAAAAGGTAAACAGATGTTTAATATACTAAAAAGAGTTTTTACAAAAACCAATAAAGCCATTAAAGAGGTAGCTGTTGAAAAAAAGAAAAAGATTACTCAAGATGAGTTTGAAGAGATTCTCTTAGAAGCAGATGTAAATTATGAACTAATTGAAAAACTATTAGAAGAGTTGCCAAAAACAATAACTAGAATTCAAGCCTACAATGCACTTATTTCTGTTTTTCAATATAAAGCAGATTGGAAAGATGATTTAGAGGTATCTCCTTTTGTTGATATGATTATTGGTGTAAATGGTGCAGGTAAAACTACAACTATTGCTAAACTAGCTCATCATCTTCAAAAAGAGAATAAATCAGTACTTTTAGGTGCTGCAGATACCTTTCGTGCTGCAGCAATTGAGCAGTTAACACGTTGGGCTAATATATTAGATGTTCCTATTATCTCAACACGACAAGGACATGACCCCTCTGCTGTTGTTTTTGATACTATTGCTTCAGCAAAAGCAAAAAACATTGACCATGTACTAATAGATACAGCAGGAAGATTACATACTCAAACTAATTTAGGTGAAGAGCTTAAAAAGATGGTTCGTATTGCTAATAAGTCAATGCCAGAGGCTCCACATAGAAAAATGCTCATTTTAGATGGAACTCAAGGTAGTTCAAGTATAAATCAAGCTAAAATCTTTAACGAAATGATAGGAATAGATGGTATAATTATCACTAAATTAGATGGAACAGCTAAAGGTGGTTCTGTTTTATCTATTGCACATGAACTTAAAATGCCTATCTATTTTATAGGAACAGGTGAACAGCCTGATGACCTTATAAAATTTAAAGCTAATGATTATGTAAATACTATTTTAGATGAAATTTTTATCTAAATAACTTCTATTTTTTAGGAGGCTTAAATGCTTAAAATATTTACGCCTATTTTTATACTACTCTTGGTTATGGGTTCACTCCTGATACTTCAAGAGCGAAGAACATTTGACTGTAGTACTTTAGTACATATTGACCCTATTCCTCATACGGAAAAGCTTGTAGTAGAGAAGAAATATGCCGAAGCAGAGGATTATCTCTCTTTTTTTATGGATGAGTCTTATGTTAAAGATAATCCAAAATCAAAACTACTACTAAAGCTTATTCAAGAGAAACGAGCCTCTTATGGCTATCAAGCAGAAAAGGTTTTAGAGGGTATTGTTAATGGTAAAAGTGATGAAAATATTGGACGTGCTTCTGCTATTGCTTCTGATTTTTTAGTCATTGGTGATATTCGTGACCTCTCTATTCAAGGGGTAAACTATGCAAATGGTAGAGATGTAGATAATCTTATTGTCGCTCTCTCTTCATTAGGTCTTTTAGCTTCAGCAACAACTTTATATAGTGCTGGAGCAACAGCTCCTATTAAAACCTCTTTATCTGTTTTAAAATACGGTAAAAAAGTCAATAAAATTCCTATTTGGCTACAAGAGAAAATTATAAAATATGCAAAAGTTGCTAAAGAGACAAAATCATTAGATAAAATATCTACTCTATTACAGCCTATTTCTAAACTATACAAGAGAGTTGGTCTAAATCAAACACTCAATATTTTAAAAATGAGTAAAAATAGTAAAGAGCTTTTAGCCTTAGCTCACTTTTCTTCACGTTTTGGTAAAAAGAGTCCTGTATTGCTACTTAGTACTAACAATAGAGCATTACAGTATGCTACTGCAATGCCACATGTATCGACTAAAAGTTTTATTCATGCTTCAACCTATGGAGAGAATGGATTAAAAGGCTTAAAAAAGTTAGGAGAAGCAAAGTTTATAAAGCGTGTTAGATTTTATTCTAATTTAGGTAAAACAACCTATAAGGGAAATCTAAATTCACTCTTTAATTATCTACTAAAAAACATCCCAAATTCACTACTATATAGTATAGTGATTTTAGGACTTTTCTACTTTATTTCAAAGTTTTATTCTTTAGTAAAGAGGCTATTTTAACCTGCTGACGTAACCAATCTCTATGCTCTATGGCAGGAAAACCTGCATAAGTTTTTCCACCTTTGAGTGATTTTGTTACTCCACTCTTTCCAGCAATAGTAACAAAATCTCCAAGCTCTAAATGACCTGCTATAGCTGATTGTCCACCTAAAATAAGATTACGTCCTGTTTTGGTTGAACCAGCTACTCCTGCGAGACCTGCCATAAGTGAATGTTCACCAATATCACAGTTATGTCCTATTTGAACAAGATTATCTATTTTTGTACCTTTTCTAATGTAGGTTGTTCCAAAAACAGCTCTATCAATTGTAGAGTTTGCACCTATTTCTACCTCATCTTCTAAAATAGTATTTCCATTTTGGTAGATTTTAACATGCTCACCAATTTTAGTATGAGCAAAACCATACCCATCTGCTCCAATTACCACTCCAGCATGTAATATACAGTTTTTACCTATTTTAGAGTGATGATAAACAGTTGCATTAGGGTATATAAGTGTATTTGAGCCAATCTCTGTATAATCTCCAATATAAGCTCCTGCCATAACAGTTACATTATCACCCAAGATTACACCTTTTCCAAAAGAGGCTTTGGGGTCTAAATCACAATTTTCACCTTGAACAAGTTCACTTGATTTAGTATCTATCTTATAAGCAAAAAACTTTGAAGCTAGAGCTAACTTTAAATAAGGTTCATCCGTAATTAAAGCAACAGTCTCTTTTGGCAATAATTGAGCATACTGCTCTTCTATTAAAACAGCTACTGCTTTAGTGTTAGGGAGTTCTTTTAAATATTTTTTATCATTAAAAAAGGAGAGTTGAGATGAGGTTGCCTCTTTAAGAGTATGTAGTCCTTTTATCTCGACATCATCTCCTGAAAATTCAAGACCAATCTCTTTACATAATTGATTTAATTGCATAATTATCTTTCAATGGCAACAACACCACCACGTACTACCTCAATTGGATTGTATCTTTTTGATGCTTCTATAAAATGTTTAACACGAAATGGTTCATCTGCAACCATACCAATAATCATCTCTTCACCAACATTAACAATTCCACCATTGTAAGCGCTACAAAGCACTTGAATATCTGCTAGATTCTGCTCAATTGGAAACTTAATTAATACCATCTCTTTTTCGACCATCTGATTATGTTCTATAACTTTATAGACAGGTATAAGTTTATGTAACTGTTTTGTAATCTGCTCTAATGTCTTCTCATCACCCTTTGTTGCAATGGTTATATGCGAATGATTAGAGTTAGGTATAGGTGCTACTGTTAATGTTTCAATGTTATAAGCCCGTCCAGCAAAAAGCCCAGAGATTCGTGAAAGTACTGAACTCTCATTCTCTACTAAAACGGAGATAACTCTTCTTACTTCATTCATTACTTTGTCTCCTTAGCTTCTATATTTTTTGTAGGCAACATCATATTATATAAAGCTCCATTAGCAGGTACCATAGGTAGAACATTTTCAAAACGTGCAACTTGAACATTAATAAAAGCTACTTTATCTTTTTCAATAGCATCTTTAAGTGCCTCATCAAACTCCTTTTTAGTTGAAACATCATAACCAACTCCACCACAAGCCTCTGTAAGTGCTTTAAAGTTTGGTTGAAAACTCAAATCAGTTTCAGAATAACGCTCTTCATAGAAAAATGTTTGCCACTGTCTAACCATTCCTAAGAAGTGGTTATTTAAAATAATATTAATAACAGGAATTTTATACTCAGCAGCCGTTACTAACTCTTGAATATTCATTAAGATAGAGCCATCACCAGTTATATTAACTACCGTTTTTTCAGGTTTAGCTTTTTTTACACCTAATGAAGCTGGAAAACCAAACCCCATAGTTCCTAAACCACCTGAGTTAATCCATTGTCGTGGTCTATCAAATGGATAGTGTTGTGCTGTCCACATCTGATGTTGCCCAACATCAGATGTAATAATTGCCTCTTCACCCAATAGTTCTCCAAGACGTTCAATAATCCATTGTGGTTTAAGTACTTTATTGGAGTCTTCATAAGATTGAGGATGTAAAGCATCATAGCGTTCTAAAACTTCTCTCCAATCACTATATGCTTCAGGATTTACTTTACCGTTAATTCCATTAATTAATTTAGTTAGAACATTACTTACATCTCCAACAATAGGATAGTCAACATTGACCAACTTCCCAATATTAGCAGGGTCAATGTCTATATGAATAATTTTTGCATATTTTGCAAATTCAGATAGTTTACCTGTAACTCTATCATCAAATCTAGCACCTAAAGAGATAATTAAATCTGTCTCTGACATTGCCATATTTGAAGCATAGTTACCATGCATTCCAAGCATTCCTAAAAGTAGAGGATTTTTTGCTCCCATTACTCCACGTGCCATAAGTGTTTCAACAGCTGGTATTTGTGTAGTTTGTGCAAATTCACGAATTAAATCACTTGCATTGGAAAGAACAGCTCCTCCACCAATGTAAAGAAGTGGTTTTTTTGCTTTAACAATTGCGTTAATTGCCTTTTCAATTTGTCGTTTGTTCCCTTTAACGGTTGGATTATAACTAGGAATATTAATTCTATCAGGATAAACAAATTCACCTATTTCAGCTGTAATATCTTTAGGAATATCAACAAGAACAGGTCCTGGTCTTCCTGAACGAGCAATGTGAAACGCTTCTTTTAAAATACGTGGTAAATCTGACAATTCACGTACTAAAAAGTTATGTTTAGTACAAGGACGAGAGATACCAATTGCATCTATCTCTTGAAATCCATCTGTACCAATAAGAGAGAGAGGAACTTGCCCTGAAATGACGACCATTGGAATAGAATCCATATATGCAGTTGCCAAACCTGTTACGGCATTGGTAAAACCAGGCCCAGATGTAACCATGGCTACACCAACCTCACCACTCGCTCGTGCATAACCATCTGCGGCATGAACGGAAGCTTGTTCATGCCTATTTAAGATATGTTCAAAGCCATCTTGTTTATATATTTCATCATATACGTTCATGATAGCACCACCAGGGTAACCAAAAACGGTTTTTACACCCTCGGCTATTAGTGCTTCACAAACCATTTGTGCACCTTTCATCTTCATGAATTCTGCTCCAATCGTCTTTTTATTTTGGGGCTGATTTTAGCTAAATTAGAATAAAAATGGTCTGAAATATTTAAGCTTTGTCTATTTTAACATCAGCACAAGAGAGTCCAGAACCCTCTAAACAGAAACTCTCTTTACACTCTGCTCCCTCATAGTCACCACAACACTTACAGATTTCTGACTCTACTAATGCTTCATCTTTTTCTAAATATTTAGAAAATTTATCTTTTACTATGGAAAAAACAAAATTTGAAAAAGAGGAAGCATCTGAATTACTCTTTTCATACATACCTTCAAGTGAAGTTAAATTGGGTTTAACTATCTCATTCACCTCTTCTTTAATCTCTTTTTGAAGTGGATTAATCTCCTCTTTTTTTATTTTTGGTTTGGTAAAGATATTTATAAATATTTTTATAATGTTTAAAAAAAGTACTACTCCTATAATAGTACTTATAATATATAAAATTATATTATCCATGTTTTTTAGCCTTTTTTTTCTTTTTATCTTCTCGTTCTTTTTTAAGGTTTCTTAGTCTTATTTTACCTTTAAACTTATCACCAAAGTATCCTTCATTTGCCATCCACTTATAAATTTCTGAAGCAATAGGAGCAGATGTACTTCCTCCATGTCCTCCATGCTCTACTAAAACAGTAACTATATATTTTGGGTTTTTAAAAGGTCCATAGGTCGTTAGCCAAGCATGAGAACGACTATAATAATCTAGTTGTGACTCTTTCATTCTTCTTTTATCCCCTTGAGGAATTGAGACAACTTGTGAAGTACCTGTTTTTCCTGCAACAATAATAGGAAGATGAGACATAAAACGTCTAGCTGTACCATGTGGAGAGTTACAAACATCATACATACCCAACCGAATAGTATTTAAGTCTTGTTGATTAACCTCAAACCCTTTATACTCTGGCTTAACGATTTTCCCTGCAATATCATGAACAAAATGAGGTGTAGGTAGATGTTGTGTTGCTAAAAATGCTGTATATCTTGATACCTGTAGAGGGGTTACTAGATTATATCCTTGACCAATTGCCGAGATAACGGTTTCACCCCTATACCAAGGCTGTTTATAACGTTTCATCTTCCATGCTTTATCTGGAATAACTCCTGCTTTTTCATGGGGTAAATCAACACCAGTTTTAACACCTAATCCCATTTTTCGTAGAGATTTTGCCATATTGTTAATACCTGTATCTAAAGCTTTATTATAAAAATAGACATCACAACTCTCTCTAATTGCCTTACGTAGTCCAACTTTACCATGTCCATAGTGAGACCAACATCTAAATTTATGTTTACTTTTTCCTAAAGTAATGTACCCTTTACAGTACTCTGGACTATTTACAGCAGTACCTGCTTTTGAGTAGGCAAGAGCCATTCCCATTTTAATACTTGACCCTGGAGGATAGAGACCTGAAATAATTTTATTGGTAAAGGGGTGATTTAAATCTGTAATCAATGCTTTCCAATCTTTTGAAGAGATTCCACCAACAAATAAGTTTGGGTCATAAGAGGGGTAGGAGACAGCAGCTAAAATATCACCATTTACATTCATCACAACAGCCACACCAGATTGCCCTTCAAATAGGTCATTAATTCTTTTTTGTAATCTCAAATCTATATTTAAAATCAAATTTTGATTATCTTTAGGGTCAACTTTTTCTATTTGGGCAACCTCTCTATTGGTCGCTGAAACTTTAACTAAACGGTAGCCTAGTTCCCCTTGTAGTACCTTATTATATTGACGTTCAAGACCTGTTTTCCCAACAACACCAACTTTAGCCACAATAGGGTCTTTCTCATTTTCTTTGGTATTAGAACGCCCAACATAGCCAACAATATGTGTGGCTAATGAACCTGCTGGATACATTCTTTTTGTCTCTGATTCTATTTTTAAACTTTTATTAATACTAAGTTTAGGATATGCCCCAATCATTCCTTTATACGGGATAAAATCAACAATAGGAATAAATCTATGATTATATGAAGAGTCTTTTTTTAGATATTTTTTAATTAACTTTGTTTTATTTTGGTCAGGGAACTCATTGATAATTGCATCAAGAAGTTTTTCTAATTTTTCATTTGGTTCTCTCTTTTTTGTTTCATGATTGTATTTAGTTAAATGTGGAGCTACTTTAATTGAAAAACCAATATCATTAACAGCTAAAAGCTTTCCTCTTTTATCTAAAATTTCACCACGAACAGGCTTAATATAGTACTTGCGTTCAATATTCATTTGTGCTAAATTGTCATAGTAGTAATTAGATTTAATACTAATTTGATAAATACGAGAAATCAATAAAATCCAAAAAAGTACAAAAATAGTAATAATAACAATAAATCTCACAGCATTATCCCAACTAAAATATCTATAGCAATATAGTAGACTAACAACATGTCTCCAACAATAGTTGAAGCATTAAAAATAAAATCATAAATAAATAAGCTTGTATAATAGACAAAATCAATAAGTACAATAAGTGCAAAGAGTAAACAGACCCGACAACGTACTAAGAGTTTTAAAGGTTCATAGATAAACATTAAAATTAAAATAGTAATGGCTATTGAAAAAAAAGGTGGAAGGGTTAAGTTTAAATCTAAGTTTAATAAATAAAAAAATGCACTTATTGAATAGATTTTTTTCTTTTCTATATTAACAATAAAAATATATCCAGCCAATCCAATTAAAGGAGGTAGTATCGTATACATTGAGACAAGCATAGGGTAGAAGAGTACAAATATGACTAAAAATAACTTCTTGCTAAAAGTTAAACCTTCATCATCATCAAACTTATTATACTTACTCAATGCCATTATGCTATACCAATTTATAAACCAAAGAGACTTCATTACAGATAGGAAAGTGAATACATTTAATACAATCTGTCCAAATTTTATGTTCAGGAATTGTCTCTTTTGCAATCTCTATAAAGTTCATTCTTTTAAAAAAGTCAGGTAGATATGTTAAAACAAGCACCTCTTCTTTTACACCTAATTCTTTAGCCTCTTTCAATGTAAACTCAACAATTTTTTTACCAATTTTTTTACCTCTATGTTTATGAGAGACAATTAAAGAACGAATTTCAGCTAAACGGATTGAGTGAATATGTAGTGCAGAGTAACCTACTAATTCATCATTGATTTTTGCTAATACATAGGAGCGAATATTAGTAGCAACTTCATCTTCATTTCGTTTTAAAATAACTCCATCTTCTACCTCTTGTTCAACCATTTTTTGCATAAGAGGAATATCTGTAAGTGTTGCCTTAACTAATTTTACCACTCTTTGACCCCAAAAATATGTTCAAATATCTTCTTATGAATACGCTCATATCCAATACGTTTAGAATTTGAAATTGTAATAGAGTTAGGAAATTTTTTCTTAAGAGCTGTTTTCTCTTTCATATTTAACTTATCTATCTTTGTAAAAACATTTAGATAGAGTTGGTCACCACGAATAAACTTCTTAACATACTCATCAACATCTTTATCTATCTGTGCATTAGGATGACGAGCATCACGGAGATGAATAAAAACTCGAATAGAGACACGATGTTTAATAAACTCAACTAAATTTTTCTGCCAAATACCTTTTAGGTCTTTGGAGACTTTTGCATATCCAAAACCAGGTAAATCAACAAAACGGATATTCCAATCTTTTTCATCATAGATATAGCGAATATCAAAAAAGTTAATTAGTTGTGTTTTACCTGGTGTTGCTGAAGATTTTGCTAAATTTTTACGAGATGTTAGTCCATTAATAGTAGAGCTTTTTCCTACATTAGAACGCCCTAAAAATACCACTTCACTTACTGTATCATCTACCGAATCTCCCAATGCCTGAGCCGATTTCATAAAGTGAGCCTCTACAAGTCTAGGTGTTGCCATTATTTTCTATCCTCAATTTCAAATCTAAAATGTACAGGTTTTTTAACACTTCCCTTAATATCAGCTAAACCACTCTTTAGGTCTAATGATACACTGTTAGCCTTTATAGTCCTATTATTGGTCAAGTCACGAAGTGTAACATTACCAATAAAATAGTATTTTGAACTTGTTGGTGTATAGCTAATTTTATTAGCTACACCTTTGTAGTGAATTCTTTTTTCAATCAAGTTAAACTTTACATTTCCGTGTGCTTCATATTTTAAAGCTTTTTTTCGCTCATTAAAAAAAACAGTTACTTTAGAAGCATTTATCTCATTATTGCCCTGCTTAATCTTTGCATGTCCTTCAAAAAATGCTTTATGATTAATATCATTCGCATAAAAGTGGTCTGCTTTTATATCAACAATATCAGCTAAAAGATGTGAAGCAAAAAGTAACATAAAAAATATAAATAGTTGTTTCATCTAAAATATCCCATTTTTAGTGTTATTATAGCGTGTTAAAAAAAAATGATAAAGAGATTATAGAGATTTTAGTTTAAAATTCTAAAAAAGAGTTGCTATAATGTCACCAACTATTATAAGGAAAAGCAACTTAATATGAAAAAACACTATACGGCTATTATATCTCGTACCTTTGGGAATTTTGCATCTAAAAGATTTCCACGACCTTTTCAACAACTCATTAACCATGGGTATGTTAAACTAATGGGATTAGATATGAGTGAATTTGAAAATCCCTCTAGCTATTTAACACTCAATAAACTTTTTACAAGATCATTTGTTAAACCAAGAGAAATTGATGCAGATGAAAATATTATGATTTCACCTGTTGATGCATTAGTAACTGATTATGGAGAGATTAAAGAGGGGAAAGCTTATCAGATTAAAGGTATGGAGTACAATATAGAGGAGTTGTTTGGTTCTTATCACAAAGATTCTGTTAAAGCTGTAGAGGGTGGAGAGTTTGTTAACCTATATCTTTCACCAAAAGATTATCATCGTTATCATTCTCCTGATAATTTAACTATTAAATCTATAACTCATATTCCAGGTAAGCTCTATCCTGTAAACTTTCCACTTCTTAGAAATAAAAAAGACCTCTTTATAGAGAATGAACGTGTTATTGTTGAGTGTTTAGATAAAAAAGGAAGAACATTTGTTATGGTATTAGTAGGAGCTTTAAATGTAGGTAAGATGATAATTACTTTTGAAAAGAAGATTCAAACAAATTCAAAGATACGAGAGCCTAGGCACTATGCTTATGAGAATGTAACTTTAGAAAAAGGTGAACTCTTTGGTTGGTTTGAGATGGGGTCTACTATTTTACTCTTTACTCAAAAAGACTCTTTTAATCCTCAACTTGCCATTAACCAAAAGGTAAAATTTGCAGAACCAATAGGAGAAATAAAATAATGAAAAATTCAAAAAAACTAATTATTTTTGATATGGATGGTACTCTTGTAGATAGTTCTCTTACCATTGTCAATGCTATTAACTATGTTCGTTCTAAACTATCTTTAGAGCCATTAACAAAAGAGGTTATATTAACAAAAGTCAATGACCCAAAACTCAATCCTGCTCTATTTTTCTATGAGACAGAGGAGTTTACTTCTAAACAAGAGGAGTGGTTTTCTGAATACTATACTAACAATCACGAAAAAGAGTTACAGCTCTATAATGGGATTGAAGAGCTACTTAAAGAGCTTAAAGAGAGAGGTTATTTTCTTGCTATAGCTACTAACTCATACCGTAGTTCTACACTTGAATCACTTTCTTATTTAAATGTTCTTGACTACTTTTCAAGTATTGCTTGTTATGATGATGTTGGAAGAGGAAAACCTGCTCCTGATATGTTAGAAAAAAATCTAAAAGATACTAATGTTAAAGTAGAAGAAGCAATCTTTGTAGGAGATAGCGAACGTGACCTAATGGCTTCTAATAGCTTAAATATGGACTATATTATGATAAATTGGGGTTTTTCGGACTACGAAGATGCTATTCATTCGGTTGTTAAATTAAAAGAGAAAATTTTGGAGTTATAAGATGTATATTTCAAAATCTACTTTAACTGATATTGTCTCTGTTGCACTTATTGGTATTGGTTGGACTTTGGGTATTAGCTCTATGCTATATACAGGACTCTTTGCTTTTTCAGGAGCTGTTACTAATCAACTTGCTATCTTTATGCTTTTTAACAAAGTCCCATTTCTCTATGGTTCAGGAGTAATTGAAGAGAATTTTGAGAGTTTTAAAACATCTATTAAGAATATGATTATGAAGCAATTTTTCAATAAAGAGCAACTCTCTACTTTTTTTAAATCAGAAGAGAAAAAGATTGACCTTGCTCCTTTAGTTGAGTCGGCTGATTTCTCACCTGCTTTTAATGCTCTTAGTCAAAGTGTTATGGAGTCAAAACTTGGAAATATGCTTAATATGTTTGGAGGAGAACAAGCCTTAGAACCTCTAAGAGAACCTTTCGCAAGAAAATTAAAGTCTGCCGTAGTTGGTATTGTAAGTTCTGAAACATTTAAAGCACAAATTAACCATCACATAGAGAACTCTTCTTTAAATGATGATGTTTTCAATACTGTTGAAAGACTTATTTCAAACCGTCTAAATGAGTTAACACCAAATATGGTAAGTGATTTAGTACATGAACTTATTCACACACATCTAGGATGGCTTGTTGTTTGGGGTGGTATTTTTGGTGGTCTTATTGGGTTTATTTCTTCGTTTATAGTTTAAAAAGTAGTGAGATAACTATTTTAGCTATAATTCAAAGATAATTTAAAAAGGAAAACAGTGTCAAATAAAAAAGAACCAAAATTAAAAAAGATTGTAAATGCTGCTGATGGATTGAGTTTAGGTATCTCTATGGTAGTTGCTGTACTAATTGGGGTAGGGCTTGGTATATTTATGAAAAACCTATTTAATACTCCTTGGTTATTTTGGATAGGAGTAGTTCTAGGTGTTGCTGCGGCTATTTTAAATGTTTATAAAGCTTATGCAAAACAGAAAAAATCGTTAGATGAATTGGCAAATGACCCACGCTATCGTCACCGAAAATATGATAATTCAGATGATGAGGATGATAAATATTAATGAAAAAGACAATAGTTGTTTTAATTGTTGTTGATTTTGTTATTGCTTTATTGCTCTATTTTCTTGGAGCAGAATATTGGTTGATTAATAGTCAAGTTGCTTTTATCTCTTCATCTCTTATTATGTTGGGTTCTATGCAATCTTACAAAAGTATGGTTGAACAACGTTTAGTAGGTGTTACTTCTGTGTCTACACATGATGAACGTGATACCTTAGATAAGCTTGAAGACCCTTATGATTTGTTTGATGATGAGAATAAAAAAGAAGAGGGTGAAGATAAAACATTAGTAGAAGTTGTTAAAGAGGAGAGAGCAAATTTAAAGAAAAATAGTCGATCTATTATTCAAACTACAAAAGATGCAAAAGCCTCTTTCTCTTTTTATCGTTTAGGAGCTTATGGAGTATTGATTTTAGGCTTTTTTTATCTAAATAGCAATCATTTTTTAAAGCTCATTCCCTATTTGACTTTTTTAACTCTTCCTACTATTGTTATAGTAGTTATATTAATGAAGCAATCTGATAAAAATTAGCCAACCTTGATTGACATAGACTAAGAGTTTTTGATATACTTTCTCTAAATATTTCTATTGATAAGGAAAGAGAATGGCAAAAAGTTTATATGAAACTTTGGGTGTAAGTGAAAATGCAAGTGCAGATGAGATTAAAAAAGCATATAGAAAATTAGCACGAAAGTATCATCCTGATGTAAATAAAGATGAATCAGCTATAGAAAAATTTAAAGAGATTAATGCAGCGTATGAAGTTCTTTCTGATAAGAAAAAGAAAGATGAGTATGATATGTATGGTGACCAAATTTTTGGTGGACAGAATTTTCATGATTTTGCTCAAAAACAATCTACTAATGTTGATTTGGATGAACTCCTTAGAAACATTTTTGGAGGTAGCTCAGGATTTGGTGGTGGATTTGGAGGTGGTGGTCATGGTGGAGGAGCTGTAGACCTTGACCAAAGAACAACTATTACTATTCCATTTGCTATTTCAGTATTGGGTGGAAAACATCATCTCTCTATAAATAATGAAGATTTTGATATTAAAATTCCAGCAGGTATTAAAAGTGGTGAGACACTAAGAGTTAGAGGAAAAGGTAACTCTGGAATGGGGAAACGAGGTGATTTACTTATTAAAGTAGAGGTAGCCCCTTCACCTACATTTGAGAGAAAAGGTAATGACCTATATGCTAATATGGAAGTACCATTGCGTGAGGCACTATTTGGTGGAAAAGTAACATTTGATAGTCTTATACATGGTGACATAACAATTAAAGTACCTCAAAATACTAAAAATGGACAAAAATTTAGAGTTAGAGGCAAAGGTATTGTTGATAGAAAAACAGTTTTACATGGAAATCTTTACCTAACTGCTAATATTATTTTACCAAAAATCGAAGAGCTAGATGAAGAGTTAAGAGAGATGATGAAAGAGAGACTCCCATTTGGAGAAACTAGCTCAAAGGAGTAAGGAATGCATAGTTATGATGAACCTGTTTATCTTATATCGGTTGTAGCAAGTATTTTAGATATACATCCTCAAACATTAAGACAGTATGAAAAAGAGGGCTTAATTGAGCCTTCACGTACACAAGGTCGTATGAGACTATATTCTCAAAGAGATATAGATAAAATTAAATTTGTATTGCAATTAACTCGTAAAATGGGTATTAATCTAGCAGGTGTAGATGTTATTTTAAAACTCAAAGAGCAGATGGATATGATGAGCAATGAGATTAAAGAGCTTCGTGAAGAGTTAACTAAGGTTAATAAAAATGGTTCAGTACCAACACATAAAGCTGTTGTAACAACAGGAAGTTATGATATTGTTATTTTTAAAGATTAAGATGACTTTGAACTATCTCTAGTACCGTTTACTTATCGTGAACGGTACTAGCTTTTTAGCTAGAGGTAATTTATACTCTAAAAGTTTCAGAAGTACGACACAACCTCTCCATAAAACACCCCTCACATTCAGGTTTAATAGCTTTACATTTGTATCGTCCAAATAGTACCATAGCTTGATGAAGTCTGTGAAGGTCTGTTTTAAACTTTCTACTTAAGGTCTCTTCTGTTTTTATGGCTGTTTTATCATCACTAAGTCCTAAACGGTGAGCAACTCTAAATACATGAGTATCAACAGCCATAAGGTTAGCACCTGTGTACTCTATCATTACGACATTAGCTGTCTTTTGTCCTACTCCTGCTAGTTTTACTAACTCTTTGGTATCTTGTGGAATCTCTCCATTATAGTTCTCTACAACTGACTGAGCCATTTTGATGAGGTTTTTAGCTTTATTATTAAAAAAAGAGCAGGTTTTAATATAGGATTTTACATCATCTAAGTCTGCATTGGCAAGTTTTATAGGAGTTGGATATTTTTCAAATAGAGCAGGAGTAATAATATTTACTCGTTTATCCGTGCATTGTGCCGAAAGCATAACGGCAATAAGTAGTTCATAGATATTATTATAGTTTAATTCTGTCAAAGAATCAGGATAATGTTTTAAAAAAAGAGTTTTTATCTCCTCAATCTCTTTTTTTGTTGCAAGTTTAATTTTTTTAGTTGCCATTTTATAGTCTCTTTAAATTTTATTTTGGTAATCTAATAGTATATTTTTGGACTTAATTTTAGTTGATTTACAAATCATTTACTATTCTATGTTATACTCCTATATTAATATATATTTATAAGGTACAAAATGAGAATAATTTTTAGACTTTTTTTATTTTTTTCTTCGTTTGGACTACTTACCCTTTTTGCTTCAGAAATTCTTGCTACTGTTAATGATTTTAATATTACTAAAGAAGAGGTCAATGAATTTGTTATAAAAAGTATACCTGGAATG
>JALUKJ010000064.1 GCA_027056615.1 Campylobacteraceae bacterium
CACCAATAGTGTTATTATTTCATAGTAAAATTATCTAAAAAAGATTTGAAAAATCTTTTAAAATAGTGAATTATTGAAGATAATCACACGAAAAAAATCAAAAAAAATTTGGAGTGAGTTTTATTTTTCTTTAAGCAGAATTGTTATAGGATGTTGGAAACGAAAGTCAAATAGAAGAAGTGAAGCCCCCGAGACTGGAAATCCAACAGCTTCACTTCTAATAGGATTTTACAAAAATAGCTGTTAAATTCAGCTGTTAAAATGCACAATTCTATCTGATTTTTATCAAGAGATGTTGGTAGCTGGACTCTTGAGGATTAAAAAATTTAATTTTCAAGGATTTATCATGTCACAAGTACCTCAAAACCTACCTAAACGAACCAGAGTTTTAGTCAAAGATATTCTTTTTCAAGAGAAATACCGACTAACCCATACCCAAGTTGATATTATGGCATATATTATTAACTCCATGATGTGGGCAACAAAAGTTGACTCTTTTTTTGCACTTACCAATAAAAAATTTCATCAAGATTTACCACAAATAAGCGAAAAGACACTAGAAGAGTCACTTCGAGTACTAAAAGCTATGGAGCTTATTGAAGTTCAGATGATAACAGTTCCCTCGTGGGGAAATGCTCATGTTAGGGGCATTTCTGTTTTGCCTAAGGGCTTAGAGTATAATGCAAGTTACTATAAAGCCAGTGAAAAACAAATTATAAAAAATCTACAAGAAGAGATTAATGAGCTTAAAGAGCAGATGAAAAATCTTAAAGCCGTAGAGTTAGAAGAGGAACAACTCATAGAAGAGGCTTTAGAAGAAGAGAGTAGCACCAAATACGACAATTTAGGCTTTACAGAGCTAATAGAAACCGTAACTAAAGAGTTTGGAGAGACATCTGAACCAATCTGTAATGGCGTAAAAGGTTGGGTCAAAGAGACTAAATTTTACATTAACAGCTACAACAAATTGAGCATTTCAACCCCATCAGGCGAAGTTATACAACTTAAAAATTCTGTTCAAGTTAATGATTTTTGGAAATATCTCTACAACAACAGAGACCAAATAGGAAAAGTAGTAGATTTTACAAAAAAGCCCACACTAGAAGAGCTAAATGAGCGTTATCTTGGTATGAATATTGTTTTAGATAATATGAGATTTAAGGTTTATAAAATTGAAGAGTTTAAAAATGGAGTAAAAGTCTCTATACAAAGTAGTGATAGTGGCAAGATTGCTACCCTTTCAAGGAATGAAGAGCCTGTTACTTTTGGGCTTGAAGAGTGTGAGACTGTTTTGTTGGGGCTTAGGGGAGACATAGTTTAAGATATTTAAAGCCTGTCCACTTTTTACTATTTAAATGGAAGAGGAGATTATCCTAGTTCCCACCATCTTGGTCAATGCCAATGAATTAAGGAATAAATATTCAAAAACTGTAGGTTCGATTTCATCGAACGGATTGTTTTATGGGCTTCAATTTTTTGTTCGATAAAATCGAACCTACAGGATTTGGGCTTAATTCAATGGATTGTGTAGGAGCGATGAGAACGAGAGAGAGGAGGTTATAGTCTCGTTAAAGCTGTATTTAAGTTTTGAAGAAACACTATTTTATGGGATTTGATTTTTTTCTACCTTTAATTTAAGCTAATATTTGGTAGAATAATTTTGTCAAAATATTAAGTAAACACCGAAAAATAGCTGATTGATTGCTATTTTGACTTTCCCTTATAGGGTTTGAAACATAATAAAATAGCCTTAAAAGAGAGAAACACACGATTTTGACTTTCCCTTATAGGGTTTGAAACCTCCCATAGTTGTATCTCTTTTACTTTCTCTTCTATTTTGACTTTCCCTTATAGGGTTTGAAACTCGAACCGTCGTTATTGGTTGTGGTCGTAGTGGTGGTATTTTGACTTTCCCTTATAGGGTTTGAAACTTAATTATACTTTTTTTAGTTTATCAAGTTTATCTCATTTTGACTTTCCCTTATAGGGTTTGAAACATTCATCATATGTAGGAAAAGAGACTTTAACACAAATTTTGACTTTCCCTTATAGGGTTTGAAACTTTTTTATAAAATGCCTTTTTTGTGGGGTTTGTAAATTTTGACTTTCCCTTATAGGGTTTGAAACGATATTTCAACTTCAACCGTACGTTTTATACTTTATTTTGACTTTCCCTTATAGGGTTTGAAACGTCAAGATAGTTTCTTGAAAAGTATAAGGTTTATATTTTGACTTTCCCTTATAGGGTTTGAAACTACTGTCTAACGCATTAGAGGCATTACCAACAACATTTTGACTTTCCCTTATAGGGTTTGAAACTGATTCTTTTTCTCTTTTAGTTGTTGTTGATGAAGCCTATTTTGACTTTCCCTTATAGGGTTTGAAACTAATAATGATTCTGTTCAGTGGCATACAGGAACTATTTTGACTTTCCCTTATAGGGTTTGAAACGTTCCTCTTGGCTATGATAGCATTAATCGTGTTTTTATTTTGACTTTCCCTTATAGGGTTTGAAACAATGTTTTCCATACACAGTTAGTGTTTTCTTTTTATTTTGACTTTCCCTTATAGGGTTTGAAACATTGCTTTGTATGCGATATAAGCCTTATCTGCTACAATTTTGACTTTCCCTTATAGGGTTTGAAACAATTACCACTCCCACTTATATCACAAGCATAGTTATTTTGACTTTCCCTTATAGGGTTTGAAACGATGGGCTAAAAAAAACATGGAGTCTACAGAGTTCATTTTGACTTTCCCTTATAGGGTTTGAAACTAAAATTATTATAATAAGAAGTTCTGTGTCCATACATTTTGACTTTCCCTTATAGGGTTTGAAACCTTCTGTAACTTTTGAAGATGTTAATGGCTCTCCATTTTGACTTTCCCTTATAGGGTTTGAAACTTTTTTTCATCTCTTCAAGTTGTCTAGCATATAGATTTTGACTTTCCCTTATAGGGTTTGAAACGAGAAGATAAGAAAAATGACAGCTCACGAGCTAGAATTTTGACTTTCCCTTATAGGGTTTGAAACGCAAAGAATACAAATCAGTGAAAAACGTATCATTGGATTTTGACTTTCCCTTATAGGGTTTGAAACCTTACTTCAACGACTCTATGAAAAACTTCACGTTATTTTGACTTTCCCTTATAGGGTTTGAAACCCCAGCTAGACAGCCCAAATATCCCACAACATGAATTTTGACTTTCCCTTATAGGGTTTGAAACTAGGGTTTATCATTTTACCTAAACTCCAAAAACCATTTTGACTTTCCCTTATAGGGTTTGAAACCTCCTTTTATCTTTGAAACTCTCTTTTAGGGATAGATTTTTCCTCGTTCCTACCATCTTGGTCAATGCCATTGAAATAAGCTCAAATACTGTAGGTTCGATTTCATCGAACAAAAAACCAAAGCCCATAAAACAATCCGTTCGATGAAATCGAACCTACAGTTTTTGAATATTAAGCTCGTTCCACAACTCCAGTTGTGGAATGCATATTGGAGTTACAACTTACCATAATCTCTCTATTTTCAACAGCTCCTCAACACCCTTATAAACAACTTTTTTGTAAGTGAGTAAGGCTATCTATAACTATTTGTACGCTTTCTTGGTTAGTAAATATGGGTAACCAATGTAAAATTGTACAAGTTAAACAGTATGGATATGTTGGTTCAGAGACCTTGTTTCTGCTTCTTCCTATGATTTTATTGGTTATAGGAGCTTTATTTTGTTATTTGATTCCTATAAGCATTCCACAACTGAAGTTGTGGAACGAGGGAAAATCTAAAGTATAGATAATATTAAGTAGTTTCCTCGTTCCTACCATCTTGGTCAATGCCATTAAATTAAGCCCAAATCCTGTAGGTTCGATTTTATCGAACAAAAAAATGAAGCCCATAAAACAATCCGTTCGATGAAATCGAACCTACAGTTTTTGAATATTTATTCCTTAATTCATTGGCATTGTGCAGGAGCGATGGGAACGAGAGAACACTATTTTCTTAGGCTATCCTAATTTAGGCTACTTCCTCCAAAGCTCCACAGCACTAATCACCATCTTATCGCCTTTTTGAACAACCGTCAAAAGATGGTTACTAACTCCTTTTAAAACCTTTTTGCCATTATAGAGTTTATAGTCAAAACTAATACCTACTTTAACAGTTTTAGTTTTTACATCAACACTTTCAACGGTAGTTTTTATATCGGAGTAGACACGCTTTGTCCAATTTTTAAAGTAGATAGCTTTATCTTTTAATAGAGCCTCTTTAGTAAAGTTTTTACTTCTAAAATAGACAGATAGAGGAAACTCAAAGTACTTAACAAACTCTAAAGGGTTATTGCTATTCATCTCTTTTATATACAACTCTTTTACCAAAGCCTCTGCTTTAGAGGTATCTAGCGTAGCTTTAGGTGTTGCTGTTGATGAGGTTGTAGATTTGGCTTTTACACTTATGCTATTTGCCTCTTTAGCATAGTCACTAATGCGTGGGTCATACATTGCTTCTGCAATAACAGCAGGGAGTTGGCACTCTCCTATAGAGGTAACCATTAGAGGCATATAGATAGTTCCTTGATTCTCTATATTTATATACTCTTTAATAGAGTTATTCCATTCTGTTTTGGCTTGTAGATTTATAAAGTGCAATACTCGGTCATCTAAAATCTCTCGATGTTTAAGCTCAATATTTTCATCTTTAAAGTGAGCTTCATTGTTCTTAATATTGTTATTAACAATCTGCATACAAGCAGGAATACGTTGGTTAACAACTACATGGTTAATCTTTCCGTAGTTAGCAATAGTTACTTTTGAGAAGATTTTTTTACCTTGCACAAGGTTTTGTAAATCAACAGCTTTGCCTTTTGCATCAATAAACTCACGTTGTATACTTAGCTTTTTATTAGTAGAGAGGCTATTTTTTGGAGCTTTTGGTAGATGTTTTACTAGCTCAACAGTGTAGCTCATCGCCAAACCATTTGGATTAAGCTCAATAGTTTTGCCTGTTACCTTCTCAAACTTCATAGTTATTGGCTTAGTGTAGTTGCTAGTTTTCCCATTTACATTTAATGTAACATTTAGTTTTGAACTACTAGGTTTACCAAGATAGGTACTAATGGCTTTAAGTGCAATGGCTCTCTCTTGGGTAGAGTAGAGGTGTTCAAACTCATTTTGAAGAGCAACAAGGTCTCTTTTGTCTTTTTTGAAATATTTAGTTTTAACAATAAAGTGCAACATCATATCGCGTACATTTGACTCAAAGTTTCCACTCTGCTCACCATAAGTTTTATAGGCATATTTAGAGAGTTCAACATCATTTTTAGCAAAGAGTTTTTTAGCCTTTTCATCT
>JALUKJ010000065.1 GCA_027056615.1 Campylobacteraceae bacterium
TCTTACAACAGCTAATATTTTATTTTATCTTCTTTATCATAATCAATAATAATAATAAACTTTAAAAAAAATTCAAAATTAAATTAGCTTTTAAGCTTTAATTCTTACTCAACTTTTTCCTATAAGATACACTTACCAAGGAATTTTTTAGGAGTCTATTATGAGTAAAATTACAAATGCAGAAGAGAAAGCCAATTTTCAAGTCTTATCTTTAGGACAGAGTGGTACTATGGTTTATATTGTTCAAAAGATTTTGAACACCTTAGGTTATAAGTTAGAAGAAGATGGTAATTTTTCAGAGACTATGGAACAAGCAATAAAATCGTTTCAATCTACAAGAGAAAATTTAGTTGTTGATGGTATAGTTGGCTATCAAACAATGAAAGAGATGGATGAAGCCAGTAATACTATTTGATTTAGATGGAACGGTTATTGACTCAACTGAGGCAATTTTAGATGGATTTAGAGTTGCTTTTGAGAGTTTTGGAGGGGATGTCCCCTCTGATGAAGAGATTAAAAATGAAGTGGGACATACCTTAGAAGATATGTTCTTAACACTTGGTGTAGCTAAAGAGAGAGTCGATGAATATGTGCATGCCTATAAAATGCATTATAGAGTTATCTCTTGTGAAAAGACAGTTTTACTTGATGGTGCTAAAGAGGCCATTGAAGAGGCGAGTAGTTTTGCTACACTAGGTGTTGTTACTACAAAAACAGGAGAGTACTCTCGTATTCTTTTAGAACACTTGGGTCTGATGCACTACTTTAGTGTATTAATCGGACGCGAAGATGTCCAAAACCCCAAACCTCACAAAGAACCTATTTTGAAAGCTTTAGGAAAGTTAGAACATGATAGAAGTAAAACATGGATGATTGGTGACACTTGTATGGATATTGAATCTGCAAAAAATGCAGAAGTTCACTATGTAGCTGTTACTTCTGGGTATGCAACCCTTGAAATGTTACAAAAGTGTTCTACTTTCATAACTACAAATGTACATGAAGCCGTTAAACATATTAAAAAAAGTGATGAAAATTATAAATAGTGCATAGAAAGTATACATCTGTGTAATTTATGTAATTTTTTATAGAGGTATGAACACCCTTTAAGAGAGGGGTGATTACAATACTTCATAACAGTAAAATTTTAGGAGAAGTCATGACAGAAATTAGATGGCACAGCCGAGCTGGACAAGGTGCCGTAACGGGTGCAAAAGGATTAGGCTCTGTTGTAGCAACAACAGGAAAACAGGTACAGGCATATGCACTTTACGGTTCTGCAAAACGTGGTGCTGCAATGAATGCTTATAATAGAATTGATGATGAGCCTATCACTAATCAAGAGACAAAAATGTTTCCTGACTTTGTTTTTGTAATTGATCCTGCTTTAGCATTCTCAGATGATATTACAAAAAATGATAAACCTGATACGCAGTATATTATTACTACGCATCTTTCAAAAGAGGATTTGATTGCACAGATTCCAGCATTGCAAGATAAAGCAGATAGAACTTATGTAGTTGACTGTATGCAGATATCACTAGATACAATTGGTAGAGCAATGCCAAATACACCTATCTTGGGTGCATTTATGAAGATTTCTAAAATGTATGAGTTAGACTTTTTTTTAGAAAATATGAAAAAAGTGCTTGCAAAATTCCCACAAAAGATAATAGATGCCAATATGGATGCAATTACCAGAGCATATAACGAAGTGAAGTAGGAGATTAGAATGAGTAAAGGTTTAGAAGGTAACGATAATAGAGGTGCCAGAGAATTAGGGGCAGAAGAGAAAGTAGGTTGGGATGAAGTTACACAAGGTGTTGTTCTTCACTCATTTGTAGGTGAATCTAAAAATGCAGCATTTTTAAAGCCAGAGGAGAGAGTCTATAATGACTTTAACTCATATACCGCTACTGTGGCTTCTTGGAGAATTATTAAGCCTATTTACAATAGAGATATATGTATAGATTGTCAAAATTGTTGGGTATGGTGTCCAGATACATCTATTATCTCAAGAGATAAACAGATGCTAGGGATTGATTATGACCACTGTAAAGGGTGTGGGGTATGTGTAGAAGTATGTCCTACAAACCCAAAATCACTTCTAATGTTCAACGAAGCTGCAGATAATGATGCAGAACTTGAGAATTGGCCAGTAAAAGAAAAGAAAGCGAAATAGGTAAAGGATAGTTATGGCAAAAGAATTTGAATTAAATGAAGTAGAGGTATGGGATGGTAACTATGCTGCCTCTCAAGCACTGAGACAAGCTCAGATTGATGTTGTTGCAGCGTATCCTATTACCCCATCAACACCAATTGTTGAGGGTTATGGTGCGTATGTTGCAAATGGCTATGTCGATGGTGAGTTTGTTA
This sequence comes from Campylobacteraceae bacterium, assembly GCA_027056615.1. GTDB lineage: Bacteria > Campylobacterota > Campylobacteria > Campylobacterales > Sulfurovaceae > UBA1140. The sequence continues at coordinate 2,377 of JALUKJ010000065.1, forward strand.
TGGTTGAATCAGAGCATGGTGCAATGTCTGGATGTGTAGGTGCAGCTGCTGCTGGTGGACGTGTTGCAACAGCAACATCTTCACAAGGGTTTGCATTGATGACAGAGGTGCTTTATCAAGCATCTGGAATGAGACTACCTATTGTTATGACTGTGGTAAACAGAGCATTAGCATCTCCACTAAATGTACGTGGTGACCACTCAGACATGTATCTTGGGCGTGACAGTGGATGGATTCAGATTGATGCATTTAATGCACAAGAGGCGTATGATTTAGCACTTTGTGCATTTAGAATTGGTGAACATTTAGATGTAAGACTTCCTGTTATGATGCATCAAGATGGATTTACTACTTCTCATAAAGCACAGAATGTTTACCCATTGAAAGATAGTATAGCCTATGAATTTATTGGTAAGTATATACCTGTAGATGATATGTTAGACTTTAGCAGACCTGTTACACATGGTGCTCAAACTGAAGAAGATTGGCACTATGAGCATAAAGCAAAACAACATAAAGCACTTATGGATTCTCGTACAGTGATTGATGATGTTTTTGCAGACTTTAAAGAGTTGACAGGTAGAGAGTACAAAAGAGTAGAGAGCTACATGATGGAAGATGCTGAAGTAGCATTGGTACTTCTAGGCTCTTCTGTAGAGACAGCAGTACTTGCAGCAAAACAGCTTAGAGAAGAAGAGGGACTTAAAGTAGGAGTTGTTGCACCAAGATGTTTCAGACCTTTCCCTTATGACCTTGTAAGAGATGCACTTGATGTTTCATCACTAAAAGCAGTATGTTGTTTAGACAAGTCTGCACCAGGTGGTGCTATGGGTGCATTGTTTAACGAAGTATCAGCAGCAGCGTATAGTACTAAAGCAAGACCAATGATGACAAACTATGTTTATGGTCTTGGTGGACGAGATTTTGCTGTAGATGAAGCAAAAAGAATAATGAAAGAGCAGAAAGCACATGCAGATGCTGGACACATTACAACAGATATCCAACAATTCTCTGGACTTAGAGGTCCAAAACTTGGATTTTTCAAGACAAGAAGGGATTAATAAATGGCAATTACATCTATAAAAAACTTAAAAGAATTTTCAACAAATAATGACAGATTTGAAGGTGCTCACCTTCTCTGTCCTGGTTGTGCTCACTCTATGATTGTTAGAGAGCTTATGAACTGTACAGATGATAACTTAGTTATCGCATCAAATACAGGATGTCTTGAAGTATCAACAGCAGTTTATCCATACACTTCATGGGATACTTCATGGATTCATATTGGGTTTGAAAATGCTGCAACAGCTGCTTCATGTGCTGAAGCAATGTATAAAGCAAGAAAAAAGAAAGGTACACTACCTGATGCTGATGCTCCTGTTAAATTTGTAGCATTTGGTGGAGATGGTTCAACTTATGATATTGGTTTTCAGTGGCTAAGTGGAGCTATGGAGAGAGGACATGACTTTACCTATATCTGTTTAGATAATGAAAACTATGCAAATACAGGTGGGCAACGTTCATCTGCAACACCAGTAGGGGCACACACTTCTACTGCACAAGCAGGTTCTCACTCTTATGGTAAGAAGCAAAAGAAAAAAGATATGGTAGCCATTATGGCAGCACATGGTGCACCATATGTTGCACAGTTGGCTCCAAACAAATGGAAGTCAATGGCAAAAGGTTTCCAAAAAGCATTAGAGACCGAGGGACCTTGTTTCATTAACACGGTTTCTGCTTGTACAACAGAGTGGAAATTTGACCCAAAAGACACTATTCATATAACAGATTTGGCAACAGATTCACTTATGTTCCCTGTTTATGAGATTATTGATGGGCATGAACTAAATATCCTCTACAGACCTAAGAATATTATTAAAGTAGAAGATTATCTTGGTTCTCAAGGACGATACAGACACCTATTTAAACCACAGAATAAGCATATAATTGAGCGTATTCAAAAAGATATTGATGAAAAATGGGCATTACTACAGCGTCGAGAAGAAGCACGAATCTAAAATTATTTTAATACCTTCTTTGACCAAATGAGCTTAAGCTCATTTGGTCAACTATGTTATCTATCCTCTACTTCATTAAATATAAATCTAAATTTACTGTTCATTTCTATTAATTATTTACAAAACAATAATAATATGCTATTATTGTTATTAACAATTATGGGAAAAAAGGTTAAACGATGAGTAAATTGCTAAAACCTATTGAGTATGCTACATCACAAGGAATCTCTCGTCAAGCTGTTTATGCAAAGATAAAAAAGGGTACATTAGAGTCTAAAACAGTTGATGGTAAGATGTATATTGTGGTTGATGAAATCGACAATAAAAATGATAAGAATATAGAAGAAGAGGAGATAGCTCCTCATTTAGTAGATGTAAAAGAGTTACTAAACTCTAAAGAACAAACTATCTCTATATTAAAAGAGAGTATTTCAGATTTAAAACATACTAATACAGAGATAAATACTACACTACGTGGAGAAATAGAGTTGCTAAAACAGGTTTTTACAGAGATGCGTAACCTATATGTAAAGCAGGTTGACTATATGGTAATTGATAAGAAGAAAGAGTTAGAGAATCAATCAGCACCAATAGAAGCTATTTCCGTTAAAGATTCAGAGAGTGAAGAGGATTGTTGGATAACGCTTGACGAATTTTTTATACGTTGTGAAATTACTAAAGAGAAACATAAACGAAAAGTAATTAAACGACTCAGAAAAGCTTTTATGAAAAATGATAAGAGAATTAAAATGGAAAATGATGAGATATATTTAAGCTGTTATCATTTTTATGAAGATATTTTAAAAAAGAAACAATCTTATTAAATTCGGCATCCTTCATATCTACCGAAAAGTAGTTTACACTTTTTTTAGGAATCGGAGACTTTAGTCCAATGCCAATGAATT